>JAXDRN010000011.1:0-10068 GCA_034090985.1 Rothia sp. (in: high G+C Gram-positive bacteria)
GGCCGCCGTTTACTGGGGCTTAAATTCGGAGCTTCGTTGCCTGACTCCTCCTCTTAACCTTCCAGCACCGGGCAGGCGTCAGCCCATATACCTCACCTTTCGGTTTCGCATAGACCTGTGTTTTTGCTAAACAGTTGCTTGGGCCTCTTCGCTGCGGCTGGCTTTTACACCAGCACCCCTTCTCCCGAAGTTACGGGGCCTTTTTGCCGAGTTCCTTAACAATGCTTCTCCCGTCGGCCTTAGGATTCTCTCCTCATCCACCTGTGTCGGTTTGCGGTACGGGTGATATGTACACAATAGCGGCTTTTCTCGGCAGATTATTTAGATCCTTCCCTACTTTGGTGTGTTCGGTCCCGCATGTATCTATAACTTTCCGTACAGAGGTTTTCTCCATACCTGCCCTCTACATGCAACCACGTTCCAACACGTGGCTTCTCCTCTTTAATCCGCGTCCCCACAGTTCTGATACATATCAGTGCAGGAATCTCAACCTGCTGTCCATCGACTACGTCTTTCGACCTCGCCTTAGGTCCCGACTAACCCAGGGAAGACAAGCTTTACCCTGGAAACCTTGGATATTCGGCCTGAAAGATTCTCACTTTCATCTCGCTACTCATTCCGGCATTCTCTCTTCCTGAAACTCCACAACTCCTTATCGGTACTGCTTCGTCGCTTCAGCAATGCTCCTCTACCAATTAATAAATTAATTCCTAAGCTTCGGTGTCATGTTTTAGCCCCGTGTATTTTCGGCGCAGAACCTCTCGACTAGTGAGCTATTACGCACTCTTTCAATGAATGGCTGCTTCTGAGCCAACATCCTAGCTGTCTATGAAGTTCCACATCCTTTCCCACTTAACATGTACTTTGGGACCTTAGCTGTAGATCTGGGCTCTTTCCCTTTCGACCACTCGACTTATCTCGGGCAGTCTGACTCCCATAAACCATCTTTATGCCATTCGGAGTTTGATATTCTTCGGTAGGCTTTGACGCCCCCTAGGAAATTCAGTGCTCTACCTGCATTAGACTATTATAAGGCTAGCCCTAAAGCTATTTCGAGGAGAACCAGCTATCTCCGGGTTCGATTGGAATTTCTCCCCTATCCGCACCTCATCACCACCTTTTTCAACAGATGTGTGTTCGGACCTCCATTGCCTCTTACGGCAACTTCATCCTGGACGTGGATAGATCACCCGGTTTCGGGTCTATCTCATACGATTTTACGCGCTATTAACGCTCGCTTTCACTTCGGCTCCGAACCTTCTAGTTCTTAACCTACCATATAAGATAACTCGCCGGACCGTTCTACAAAAAGTACGCCGTCGCACCTTAACGTGCTTCGACAGTATGTAAACACAGGGTTTCAGGTTCTCTTTCACTCCCCTCCCGGGGTACTTTTCACCTTTCCTTCACAGTACTATTCTCTATCGGTCACCAGTTAGTATTTAGCCTTACGGAGTGGTCTCCGCTCATTCACACGAGATTCCACGTGCCTCGTGCTACTCTGGATCCTGCTAGCCTTACTTCGATTTCGACTACGGGACTTTCACCCTCTATCGTTAACCTTCCCAGGTTATTCGTCTATCTTCATAAGTACACGTTGCAGTCCTAACCCCGGTCGCTTACACAACCGGTTTGGGCTCTTTCCTGTTCGCTCGCCGCTACTTGGGAAATCGATTTTTCTTTCTCTTCCTGAGGCTACTTAGATGTTTCAGTTCACCTCGTTCCCTCCATTAAGCTATGTATTCACTTAATGGTACTTGCGCTCTTCGCAAGTGGGTTCCCCCATTCGGATATCTACGGGTCATTGGATATGTGCTCCTTACCGTAGCTTTTCGCAGCTTATCACGTCCTTCATCGGCTTCTGGTGCCAAGGCATCCGCCCTGTGCTCTTTTTTGCTTAACCTAAATAAAATTTAGTTTCGTCGACCTCATCCCTCTTTCGAGCGCTCCCCGGCGGGAACTTAGACTATTCGACTTGTAATAGGCTACCTAGCGTAGTAACTCTATTACACCTTCTTTATATTAGATGTCTTATCTTCGTATGCGGTTTTCAAAGAACGATTGTCTGAACAGTATCTCTACTGTTCAATGGAGGTAAGGGGATTCGAACCCCTGACCTTCTGCATGCCATGCAGACGCGCTACCAACTGCGCCATAGCCCCTTATTCATTTATTCCCCGCTCTCGCGGCGACTGTTCTATCTTATGCCAGCCTTCTAGACTTTCGCAAATCCAGAAGACAGAAAATATTATGAACTACATCACAAAATCTGGGGTGTGGGGCCACCGCCCCCTCAAGGGCAGAAGCGGTGGCCAAACCCTTCTAGTCCTGAATACGGTTCATCAGGTCAGCCTCAGGGCTAATGATCTCAAAGTCAGCCTCAGCCCCTTCAGTATCAACCGCCCCAGCCTCACTTTCTAGACCAAGATCAATTCTAGGAGCATCCCCCCAGAGCCGGTCTAGGGCGTAGAAGGCCCGGTCCTCTTCGTGCTGCACATGCACCACGATGTCACCAAAGTCCAAAAGAACCCAGCGACCCTCTGCCCGACCTTCCCGGCGCAGGGGCTTGAGGCCCAGTTCTTCACGGAGCTTATCTTCAACCTCGTCAACAATAGCGTTGACCAGTCGTTCATTGTGGGCAGAGACAACCAAGAAGCCGTCAATCAAACCCATTGCGTCAGAAGCGTCAACAGCTAACAGGTTAGTACCCTGCATCTGGTCAGCTGCACGGGCAGCTACCTTTAACGCTTCAATAGACTCTGCAGCAGCAGTCATGTCGCCCTTTCCGAGCACCTTAGAAACCCCCAACCTTTGGGGGAATCGATTTTTATCTATCCCATGAAATAGAACCAGAGACCAGCTCCCAGCCCCATCAAGAGAAGCAGGAGCAGGAGAATCCCTAAGGACCTAGAAGAGGACTTCTGGGCCAGCTCAGGTTCAGATTCAGTAGCAGCTAAGGCGGTAGGGTCAGCATGAATTTTGACCACCCTGCCTTCTTGAAGGAGGGTAACCTGGCTTGATTCCTGATCATGCCAGGCCAGCTTATCCTGGCCACTGGCTGCCACATCGCTTTCATCAGAACTATCAGAGTCTACCCCACCCTGGCCCTTCAAACCCAGAAGCTGGGACTCAGCCTGCATCACAGCAGCATCCAGTTCAGTGAGGTCTAGCCCCTGGGCCTCAAGAGCCCGAACGGGGGCAGGTAGATCAAGATTCCTTCTACCGCCCAGGGCAACCCCATTCTGATCAACAAGTTCAGCTGCTGAGGGGTCTAGGTCTTCAGCTTCATCTACAGGGCCATCCTGAGCTAGCTCGCCGGTTTCAGAATGATCGTCTGAAACTGCCTGCTTCTTTACTTCTTCAGTCTGGGTTTCTTCCAGCCCTTCTGGGCCTTCAGGAGTAGTCTCTTCTTCAGCTGGGGCCTCTTGAGCCTCTTCAGCTACAGTTTCCTCAGCTAGGGCCTCTTCTTCAGTGTCAGCAGGCTCAAGAGCCTCTTCTGCTTCAGCTTCCTCAGCTGCTACCTCTTGTTCAACTGGAGCCTCTTCAGCTTCAGCCTCTTCTTCAACCAGGGCCTCAAGGTCACCTTCAATGAAGTCCCCCTCATCAGCAAGCTGGTGGGGGGCCACAGGAAGCTCAGTGGTCAGCAACCCGGTAGGTTCTTCCGGAGCAGACGCAAGCAGGGCCTCTTCTAGGGCCGTCTGAGCTGTCTGCTCAACTTCAACCTCAACAACCTCTGTAGGTTCCTTACTGATCGTGCCCATCTGGCTTAGTCCCTCTAGGGCCTGAGCAGGATGAGGCTGAAGGTCTAAGCCCTCAACCGGCCCCATAAAGAGAGGCACATCAGGTAGCGGCTCAACCCCGTCCCGGCGGGCCCGCAGGTAGTCAGCAGCCTCCTGGTAGTAACGGGCCAGCCGCCGCTCCCCCATGGGGCGGCTCGGTGGGGGTACCTCAATACCATCCTCAGTCACGAAGCCTTCCAAACCAGAAGGCTTCTGCTGATCACCGACTGAATGAGGGGGTTTAGTCACAGTCAATCCTTGGGGGTAAACCTACATATTGACACTAATGCTACCAAGCTAACCCCAACCTGGGCCAGAGAGGCCGAAGAAAAAGCCCTATTTCCCTGAGGGCAGACCATCACTATAGCGGGCCAAGGAGGCCTGCCCTCCGGGCTTCTGCTGGTATAAATCGTACTTATTGATGTACTGAACCACCCCGTCAGGCACCAGGTACCAGACCGGTAAATCCAGCTGCACCCTGGCCCGAATATCTGTAGAAGAAATTGCCATAGCAGGAATCTCAATCACATGCACCCGGTCAGCTACCTCAGCAGGAACCTGTAGGTCATGGCCCGGGCGGGTCACAGCCACAAAGGTTGCCAGATCCCACATCCGCTCAGCCTCCTTCCAGGTAGAAATCTTGCTCATAGCATCAGCACCTGTAATAAAGAAGAGCTCAACAAGCGGCCTATCCTTCTTCAAGTCCGTCAGCGTATCAATCGTATAGGTAGGCCCACTACGGTCAATATCAACCCGGCTGACTGAAAAACGGGGGTTAGAGGCAGTAGCAACCACCGTCATCAGATACCGGTGCTCCGGGTCGCTGACCGTCTGGTCAGCCTTCTGCCAGGGCTGACCGGTGGGTACAAAGACCACCTCATCCAAACCCAAAACGGCAGCAACCTCACTAGCAGCTACCAGGTGCCCATGGTGAATAGGATCAAAGGTACCGCCCATCACCCCCAGGCGAACCCTGCCCGGCTCAGGATCAGAAATCCCTAGGGACTGACGAAGCTGATCAGCTGGCTGAATCACAACACTCCTGACATAAACAACAGCACACTAAACACGGCGCGGACCTACAACCCAGCTGGGTCATAGCTCCGCGCCGACGGGAAAAGAGAAGAACTAGTGCTTGCTCTGATAAGCCTTCAGGGCTTCAGCCTCATCCTCAGGCAGATGGCCAGAAAGGTGATCAGGGCGAACAACTCCCCTACCAGAGAAGGAAACAGTAATCAGCAGCAAAAGCCCAAAAACAACAAAACCAATAACAGCGAACATCCAGGTAGGCATACCCAGAAGTTCAAGCTGATGGCCACCTTCCTCAGATGCAAGATGGGCTGAACCTGCTACAAGAAGTGATGAAAACATGTGTGTGTACCTTTCAAGGCTGGGTGTATGGCTAAGCCCAGCAGCAACAAAGTATGAATTTACCTACCATGCTACCGGTAGATGGGCCCCAGAGAGGCACATTACCTAGCATCAGGGCAGAATTTTCCCAGCTAGTCCCTTGTATGCCAGTTACCGCGCACAATCCACTTGCTGGTTGTCAGCTGCTCAAGACCCATCGGCCCCCGAGCATGTAGCTTCTGAGTACTGATACCCACCTCAGCACCCAAGCCAAACTGCCCCCCGTCCGTAAAGCGGGTTGAGGCGTTAACATAGACAGCAGCTGAATCCACCTGCTGAACAAAACGCTCAGCCTGGGAAAGATCATTGGTCAAAATAGCCTCAGAGTGGCCGGTGGAATAGCGGCGAATATGATCCAAGGCCGCATCTAGATCAGGCACAGTTCGAACCGCTAGATCCAAGGAACCATACTCAGTTTCCCAGTCAGCCTCAGTAGCAGGCTGGAAGTGAGCACCGGCAGGGAGCAGGGCAGCAGACTCTGGGTCAGCATGCAGGCTCACCCCGGCAGCAAGGAGGGCAGCTAGTACCGGGCCGGCAGCAGCAGACCCTTCAGCAATGAGCAGGGTCTCAACCGTATTGCAGGTCCCAGGCCGCTGGGTCTTAGCATTAACCAAAATCTTTGCAGACTTAGCCGGGTCAGCTGTCTTATCGAGGAAAATATGGCAGTTCCCTTCGCCGGTCTCAATGACCGGAACCCTAGCATGAGTGACGACCGACTGGATCAGATTCCGCCCACCCCTGGGAATCAGCACATCAAGGGAACCGCGAGCCTGCATCAGGGCCTGAGCTCCTTCCCGACCCAGGTGGTCAACTGACTGCACCGAATCAATGGGCAGACCGCTTGCATGAAGGGCATCTCGAAGAATGCGCACAATGACCTGGTTACTCTTAGCAGCAGCGGTGCCCCCGCGCAAGATCACAGCATTACCAGCCTTGAGGGCCAAACCAGCAATATCAACAGTCACATTGGGCCTAGCCTCATAAATAGCGCCCACTACCCCTAGGGGCACCCGCACCTGCTGCATCCGCAGCCCCTGGGGCAGGGTTGAACCCCTCATCACCTGACCCACCGGATCAGGCAGAGCCACTAGTTCCCTGAGGGCTGCAGCTAGGTCGCTAACCCTCTGATCTGTGAGCCGCAGACGGTCCAGCAGGGCCTCAGACATGCCAAGGTCCCGCTCCCGCTCCAGATCGGCGGCATTTTGCTCAAGAATGACTGAACGGTGATCGAGCAGGGAATCAGCCACCGCCCCCAGGGCCCGATTCTTCCAGGCCGTATCAGCCTGAGCCAAGCGGCGGGCTGCCAGGCGGGCATCTGCTGCCATAGCAGTCACCTGGTCCATAACTTCCTGACTGACCTGCTGATTTTCCATGAGAAACTCCTCTACTCTCAGCATCTACAAAAACCTGTGACTTATCCTACAGGACCAGGGCGATGTTATCGGCATGGGCGATGGTCCCATCATAGGTATCCCCCATCGCCTGCTGAATCTGTTCGGTGTGCATCCCCTTCATCTGGGCAGTCTCCCCCGACGAATAGGAACTCAAAGCATGGGCTAAGACCTGACCGGCCTGATCAACAATGGCAACAGGGCTTCCCCCCTCAAAGGAACCCTCAACAGCCAGTAAGCCAGCAGCGAGCAGGGAGCGGCGGCGGCGCAGGGCAGCAGCAGCCCCAGCATCAACGACCAGCCGACCTTCAATATCTGCCAGATGCTCAAGCCAGAGGGCCTGAACAGGTCGGCGCTCGCCAGTAGCGTAGAACCAGGTGCCCACGTCCTGCCCAGCAAGGGCCTGACGGGCCAGGGCGGTACTGGTCACCAGGGCGGGAATACCAGAGGCGGCAGCGATCTGAGCCGCCTTGACCTTGGTGACCATACCGCCTGATCCCACCCCAGCAGAACCAACAGAGCCAATGGAAAGGCCTGCTAAATCTTCTGGGCTTCTAACCTGACTAACCCGCTGTCCCCCCTGATCGGGGTGGCGGGTGTAGAGGGCATCAACATCTGAGAGGAGCAAGAGGGCATCGGCCTTGACCGTGTGGGCCACCAGGGCGGCTATTCGGTCATTATCCCCAAAGCGGATCTCCTGGGTTGCTACAGCATCATTTTCATTGATGATGGGCATAACTCCCAGGTCAAGCAGACGTTCAAGCTGGCGGTGGGCGTTCTGGTAGCGGTCCCGGGCCATCAGGTCTTCTGCGGTCAGGAGCACCTGCGACACAGTGACCCCGTAGCGGGTAAAGATATCGGTATAGCGGCTCATCAGCAGGGACTGGCCAACTGAGGCAGCTGCCTGCTGGGTTGCCAGATCCTTAGGACGGCGGGTTAGCCCCAGGGGGGCTAGGCCAGCAGCGATAGCCCCAGAAGAGACAAAGACCAGCTCAATGGAGGGATGTTCCTTCTTCTTGCGGGCTAAAACGTCTGAGATAGTGGCGACGGCTAGTTCGTCTAAGGAACTCTCAATAGAGGTCAGAGAAGATGAACCTACCTTGATGACCAGCCGGCGGGCCCGGGTCAGGTCTGAGCGTTCAATAATGGGGCTGCGGCGGTGCTTACCGCGTGATTCTGCGCTAGCTTTAAAGGCGTCCTTCAAATCCAATGGTTTAGCTCTCTTAAAGTACTATCTTTATTCTTCTTTAATATACAGCAGGGGCCGCCCAACCCTTAGCTTGTTAGACGGCCCCTCGCCAGTGAAAAGTCAGAGCAGGCAGGGCAAAGACCTAGGCCCCACGCCTAGTTGCCAGGCTTCTTCTTGGCCCGGGCAGCCCTAGCCTGGTCCACAGACTCAGTCCAGATACCGGCCACCCGCTCAGCCTCAAGCTCAGCCCGAGCCTCAGCCTTAGCATCCATCCGCTCATGGAACTCAGCCTTACGCTGGGCACGGGTGGGGCGAATGATTTCCTCAAGACGGGCATCGGTGCCGCGGGGTGAAGAAAGCAACTCTGCGCCGGCCACCATGGTCGGCTCCCAGTCAAAGACAACAGCATCTGCCTCTTCACCAATCACCACAGCATCACCTGCACGAGCACCGGCCTTAAAGAGCTCATCTTCAACACCTAAACGGTTCAGGCGGTCAGCCAGGTAGCCAACTGCCTCATCATTGTTAAAGTCAGTCTGCTTAATCCAACGCTCAGGCTTTTCACCCATCACCCTAAAGAGCGGCTCCAGGTTCCGCTCCTCCTTACGGATGGTGAACTCCTTACGCTTCTTAGAGCGGAAGCCCTGGGGCTTAAGAACAGCCTCAACCTCAAGGGGGGCAGCTTCTGCCTTCTTCCGGGCCTTCCGGTCAGCTTCAACCAGCTCAGCCATAGCAAAGGTCAGTTGTTTCAAGCCCTCATGGGAGGCAGTAGAAATCTCAAAGACCCGGTAGCCGCGCTCTTCAAACATGGGGCGAACAAAATCAGCAAGCTCCCTGGCCTCGGGAACATCAATCTTATTGAGCACAACCATCTGGGGCCGCTCATGGAGGGGAAGGGTAACCCCGGCAGTCGGATCAACCTGGTAGTTCTCTAGTTCCCCCAGGATCACCTCAAAGTCAGAGATCGGGTCTCGATTAGGCTCAAGGGTGGCGCAGTCAATCACATGCACCAGGGCGCTAGAACGCTCAACATGGCGCAAGAAACGGTGGCCCAGGCCCCTACCCTCAGAAGCGCCCTCAATCAGACCGGGCACATCGGCAACCGTAAAGCGGCTATCACCAGCCTGCACCACACCCAGGTTAGGGATCAGGGTGGTAAAGGGGTAGTCTGCGATCTTTGGGCGGGCAGCTGAAATAGCTGCAATCAGAGAGGACTTACCGGCTGAAGGGTAGCCCACCAGGGCAATATCAGCAATGGACTTAAGCTCAAGAACAATATCCCGTGAGGAACCGGGAATACCCAGCAGGGCAAAACCAGGGGCCTTGCGCTTTGTAGAGGCCAGGGCCGCATTGCCCTTACCGCCAATGCCGCCCTCAGCAGCTAGGAACTCATCGCCTACCCGCATCAGATCAGCAAGGACCTTGCCGTCCTTATCCTTAACAACGGTCCCTAAAGGAACAGGCAGGATCAGATCCTGACCGTTAAAGCCGTGGGACATATCCCCCCGGCCAATATCCCCATTCGGGGCGCTTTGATGGGGGCTGTGATGGTATTCCAGCAAGGTGGTGGTCTGGGGGTCAACCCGCAAGATCACATCTCCACCCTTGCCACCATTACCGCCGTTGGGGCCACCGAGGGGCTTGAACTTCTCACGGCGAACAGAGACACAGCCGTGCCCACCGTGCCCACCGGTAACGTGCAGGACCACGCGATCAACAAATTCTGCCACGGACGACAGCTCCTTCAAAGCAATAGGTTAGTTTGGTTATTAGTCTACAGGCTCAGGCCTAAGCCCAAAGAAAAAGGGCGACTACGAGAAACCCCGTAATCGCCCTCTTTGTGCTGATGATTCTAAGGCTTAAACCTTATTCAGCAGCTGCAAGGATGTTAACAACCTTGCGACCCTTGCGGGTACCGAATTCGACCTTACCTGCTGCCAGAGCAAACAGGGTATCGTCGCCGCCGCGGCCAACATTGTTGCCGGGGTGGAAGTGGGTGCCACGCTGACGGACCAGGATTTCGCCTGCGTTGACGGTCTGACCGCCGTAGCGCTTAACACCGAGGTACTGGGGGTTTGAGTCACGGCCGTTGCGGGTGGAGCTTGCGCCCTTCTTATGTGCCATTGATGCCTACCTTAGGTAAAAGAATAGTGGATAGAACCAGTCTAAGCTGAACTTATGCCTGGATCGCGGTGATCTTGACGGTGGTCAGTTCAGCGCGGAAACCCTGACGCTTCTTGTAACCGGTCTTGTTCTTGTACTTCTGAATAACGATCTTAGGACCGCGTAGGTCTTCAAT
>JAXDRN010000012.1:0-11053 GCA_034090985.1 Rothia sp. (in: high G+C Gram-positive bacteria)
CTGGATGTTGAGCTGGAGGACGGCACCGTCTTCACCATCGACATTGAGCGGGCCCACATGGAAGAGGACGCCGGTAAGCTCACCCACAAGGGCGGCACCGCTGGCCGTATTCAGGGCGCTGACTTCTCTCTGGTTGACTACAACCGTGCCGGTGTTCCCCTGATTGAAATCGTCACCCGCCCCATCGTAGGTGCAGGCGATAAGGCTCCTGAGCTGGCCCGGGCCTACGTGGCTGCCATCCGGGAAATCGTCAAGAACCTGGGTATTTCGGACGCCCGCATGGAGCGCGGTAACGTGCGCTGCGACGCTAACGTCTCGCTCATGCCCAAGGGTTCTACTGAGTTCGGTACCCGCTCAGAGACCAAGAACGTCAACTCCCTGCGCTCGGTTGAGCGGGCCGTGCGCTACGAGATTCAGCGCCACGCAGCCGTTCTTGAAGCTGGCGAAAAGGTCGTTCAGGAAACCCGCCACTGGCACGAGGACACCCGGGAGACCACCAGCGGTCGGCCCAAGTCTGACGCTGATGACTACCGCTACTTCCCCGAACCTGACCTGGTTCCGGTCGTGACCGATGCAGAGTGGATTGAGCGCCTACGCGCCGAGCTGCCTGAGCCCCCCGCCGAGCGCCGCCGCCGCCTGAAGGCTGACTGGGGCTTCTCAGATGAGGAGTTCCGTGATGTGGTCAACGCCGGTGCTATGGACGCCATTGAAGAGACCGTAGCCGCCGGTGCCCCTGCCTCAGTGGCCCGCAAGTGGTGGATGGGTGAGATTGCCCGTATCGCTAAGGAGCAGGAAGTTGAGCTGACTGAGACCGGTGTCAGCCCAGCAACCATCGTTGAACTCAACCAGCTCATTGAGGGCAAGAAGATTAACGATAAGATTGCCCGCCAGGTTCTAGGCTTTGTGATTGCCGGTGAAGGTAGCCCAGCTCAGATCGTTGAGCAGCGCAAGCTAGCTGTTGTCTCTGACGACTCAGCCCTGACCGCCGCCATCGACCAGGCCCTAGCTGCCATGCCTGATGTTGCTGAGAAGATTCGCTCAGGTAAGGTTCAGGCTGTTGGTGCTGTTGTTGGCCAGGTCATGAAGGCTACCCGCGGCCAGGCTGATGCTGGCCGAGTTCGGGAGCTCATCCTCTCAACCCTGGGGGTTGAAGGCTAAGAAAGCCAGAGAAGAGGGGCACCCACCGAATCTTCGGTGGGTGCCCCTCTTCGCTTAAGCACCAGTGGCCCTCCTGTGGGTGGCAGGTGAGCCAGGGTGGATGGGGTGTTAGGGAACCACCATCCACCAGACCCCGGGGAGCGAATTATCAAAATCGCACTAACGCTCCGGCAGGGCCAGAATCCAAGGTGACCGGCCGGGGTGCTCTCCACATAGCACGTCTGCAGATGATAAGAGAACCAAAACCTAAAGGTTAGGCCTTATCCTTCTGCCCGGCTGGGTTTGGGCGTTGAATTCTTGGCGAATCAGGCTGGTGTTTCTGCAACCTGATGTCGATATATAACTATAGAAATAGGGCCGTCTCGCTTATATCGCACAGAGATTAAAAAGCGCCCCCAAAGAGTATTCTTCTTCACTTATAAGAGGGGTGATTGATCAGGGTTTTGCTTTAATTCCCAGGTCAGCTCCAGGGAAGACATTTCAGGCTTCGGGTAAAAAATTGTTGAAAAAGTTTTTGTAAGTTCCCGCTGCTCCTGGCCGGTAGGCTCCTTCCCTGCCTGCCCCTTGAGCCCCTGGGGGTAGAGGGGCCGGTAGGTCACCTCTAAGAGATGGCCCCCGCTCTCAAGCCTAAGACCTACCGAGTAGCTCCGTGAAGAACCGGGGAAGGAGATACGGTAGAGCTCAGGGCCCAGCTGGTCGGCCTCACCCTCAAGGCTTAGGCGCAGTAGAAAGGTCTGAAGCTGATCGATAGGGCTACTGGGGGTCAGTAGCCACTCGCCCTGCTCCTGGCCAAGGCGGGTCATCTCAAAGCCAGCAGGGCCCTGGACCAGTGAATGACTCTGGGGAACCTGAATAATCAGGGCCGAACAGCCCTTATCAAGACTCATGAGTGTATAGGTGGCGTTCAGGGTAAAAAGGCGGGGGTTCTGCTGATTGATTTCAACATTAAGAAAGGCGTTAAGAATCATTACCTGAGGGTGGGCCCGCAGAAATTCAACCGTTTCTGTTGAATCATTTCCCAAGGTCAGGGCCTGAATAATACTTTCAACAACCGGCTTAGACCAGCCAAAGGTTTCTGCTAATAAATAAACAGTCTCACTGCTGATATATTCCCCAGCTAGGGCCCGGGCCACCCGGTCCTTATACTGCTGGGGCTGAACATCTAGCCCATAGGTCTGCTTCTGGTAGGCTCCCATAGCCCTGGCAATTGCACGAATCGAAAAATCAGCCCCCAGGCCCCGCCCCTCCTGCCTTAAAGGCTCCCAGACCTGCCGGCAGGCCCCATCACTAAGCTGGTGGCGAATCAGGGCAGCAGCTAGCTGGTAGGAGGAAGGCTCAACCTGGGGAATCATGACTGGCTCCTAGGGCTAGGTGAAGAAGAATCAAGCAGGCTCAACCAGCTAGGATCCTGCCCATGATAGTGCCTAATAGCCCCGGCGCTATCAGCCTCCCAGCTAAAGGCAAAGACCGTATCTTCAATCATCGGAAAGGTCGCAGAATAACGGGCCTGAGAAGGCAGGGGAATATCCTCAATCAGCCTCTCCTCGTGCATCTTCTGATTCCAGAACTTCTGCCGCATATTCTGCGGGGGCCTATCAAAGGTCAGGATCATACTGGTATTAAAGCGGGCAGGGGAGAAAGGCCCCAAAGAGGTATAGTGCTCATCGTCCCGTTCCCTCAGCAGGGGATCAATATCAACCTTCACCCGGTAGCTCACCTGGTGAATCTGCCCATAACCAAGAGGGTAGGGGGTTTGAATAGCTAGCTGATAGACCTTATTTCCGGGATAATGCAAGGTATGACTAGGGCCCTCCCGCACCTCAACAAGCTGACCACCCTCTAAGAGGGTCAGAGCCTGTGGGATGGTCTCAACCCGAGGCTGAATCAGCTCCAGGGAATCCACATCTGAACGGATTATCTCCGTTACCGTAAAGTCCTTAATAAAGCCAAAGGGGTCAATCCTAGCCTCCATGGCAGTAGCCAAAGAGGTATAGGACCTGGGGTCTAGGGCCTGGGTGGCCCGGCTGGGGGCCAGCTGGCTAATCTTCCTGGCCAGATTCTGGGTAGAGAGGGCCTGCTGCAGGGTGTGCTTTTCAAGGGCCGTAAAGCCAAAGGCGCTAGCAAAAAGGTGAAGGGTCGCATCAGATAGGGCTGTCCCCTTCAGGGCCCGGGCCACCCGGTCCTTGAGAGTATCAGGATCAATCTGCTGACCGAGAAGATCAGAGAGCTCATAGGCCATGAAACTGGCAACAGCCCGCTGGTTAATCCCTGAGCCCCGCCGGCGCTGAACATGCTGCATCCACAGCCGCCGGTAGGCTGGCCTGTTCAGAAGGGAAAGCAGAACCTGATGAGGTAGGGCAGAGGCAAAATCTGCAGAAGAGTCAGAAGAAGAGGGGGAGGGGGAAGAAGTTGGCATAATCGTTTCTACTGGGGGAAGACTCAAGGCCGAAGCTAGGGGGGATGCTCCGGCCCTGAGTTTAGCTACCTGATTCTAACAGCTCTTGGGCCCCTAAATGCTGCAAGAGGAAGGCATAATCCCAGGCGATTTCCCGCCAGGCCGTGTAGCGGCCAGAACCACCGCCGTGGCCGCCGTCCATCTCAATCTTCAGCAGGGGAGTAGGGGAAGTAGGGTCAATGGTTTCACGCAGGGCAGCAACCCACTTAGCCGGCTCAACATAGAAGACCCGGGTGTCATTCAAAGAAGTAACCGCCGCAAGAGCCGGGTACTTGACCGGGCGGATATTCTCGTAAGGAGTGTAAGACTTCATATAATCATAGACCTCCTTATCCGTGATAGGGTTGCCCCACTCTTCCCACTCCAAGGCCGAAAGCGGCAGATTAGGGTCAAGAATGGTCGTCAAAGCATCAACGAAAGGCACCTGGGCCAGGCAGGCGGCGTACTTCTCAGGGGCCATATTAAGCACAGCACCCATGAGCAGACCACCGGCTGAACCGCCCATAATCCCAATCCGGTCAGCATCTACCCAAGGCTGGGCCGCTAAGAAATCAGTAGCATCGATAAAATCAGTGAAGGTCTTCTTCTTCGCCAGCTTCTTACCCTCGGTGTACCAGGCCCGGCCCAGCTCACCACCACCGCGAACATGGGCAACAGCAAAGATAACCCCCCGATCAAGCAAACTCAGCCGGGCAGTTGAAAAATAAGGATCAATCGAATGCTCATAGGACCCATAACCATACTGAACCAGAGGATGAGCCTGCTCAAGGTCAAGATCAGCCCGGTGAATAATCGACAGGGGAATCAAAGAACCATCCGCCGCAGGAGCCCACCGGCGGTAGGCCCTATAGTTCTCAGGCTCATACCCCAGCACAGGAGTCCTCCGGCGCAAAACCAGCTCATCAGAATCCGGGAAATAATCATAAACACTGTTCGGGGTCAGATAAGAGGTGTAATTAAGCCGAATCACCGGGGACATAATATTCACACCAGAGAAGGAAGAAGTATACAAATCCTCAGTAAAACCAGCTGGCTCAGCGAACTCAATCCCTCCAGCAGCAGGGTCAGCCAGCTGTTGGGCAAGGGCTGCACGGGGAGCCACAAAAACCTTAACCGTCGTATCCTGCCGGGCCATCAAAACCAGGTGATTCCTAGAAAACTTCAGGCTCTCTAAACGAACATCCTCCCGGTGAGGAAGCAGAGGAACCCAGCTAGAGCGAAGCTCCTCAAAGGGCAGATACTCATCGACCAAAGGAGCCAAAACCAGCTCCCCATTAGGGGCCTGATAGTTATGGCCAAGGACCAAAAAGCCCCTACCCCCAATATCAAGAACATCCGCAGAATACTCAATAGCGGCCTGCCGGTCAATAATCAGGGTAGGCTCCAGCTGACCCAGCTCATGAATATTAATAATCCGAACCTCAGAATACTCAGAGTTCGACGAAGTAATAACCACATGGGTACGGGAAGAAGACATACCAGCACCCAACCAGAGGCCCTGATCATCTTCCCGGTAGAGGGCAAAATCTTCAGAAACACTACTGCCAATGGCATGAGCGCGTACCTCATAGGGGCGCCAAGAATCATCAGCCACCGTATAAATCAGGTGCTTAGCCCCAGAGGCAAAAAAGGCCCCAGCAAAAATATCCTCAATCTTCTCATCCAGAATCTCCCCGGTCTCAAGATTCTTAAAATACTGAGTATAACGCTCATCACCTGAAGAATCCACACCGAAAGTCAGCAGGGAACCATCCCGAGTTACCTGGAAAGAACCCAACGAAAAGAAAGCCATATCGCGGGCAAACTCGTTACAGTCCAGCACCACCTGCTCACCCTCCAGCGGCTGACCAGGGCGAACAAGCGGCGGCTGATAGCGCTCCTCTACACTGCCCTCAGTCAAGGCAGGAACACGGCACATCACCGGGTACTGCTCACCGGCAACCGTGCGGTTGAAGTACCACCAGGCCCCGCGGCGGGAAGGAACAGACATGTCCGTCAGCAAAGTCCTGCCCTTAATCTCCTCAAAAATAGCCTCACGCACAGGCTGCTGATCTGCAGTCACAGCATCCGTAAAAGCATTCTCAGCCTGCAAATACTCAAGAACCTCAGGGCTCTCCTTATCACGCAACCACTCATAATGATCAATAAAAGTATCGCCGTGATGGGTACGCTCAACGGGTACACGCCTGGCAAGAGGAGGAGTCAGAGACATCATCAGCCCTTTCGTAAAAAACTCACTACCCAACATTCTAAATGACAAGGCCAGAACGTAACGTGCGCAATAGAAAGACACATGCTGAAACTTTAGAGCCCCACCTTGACGCTCCCCCCATCAGCCAGCCAGAATAGAGGCAGGTCATGAGAACCAGCGCTAAGCCCCAGCTAGCTGGTCGGCAACCCTCCACTCGCGGTGGGGTGCCCTGGGTGATGACCTGGCCTACCAGTCCCAGCAGGCAGGTAGGCAAGCGCGGGACCGATCTGCCTCCATCTTCTGCGAGGGCACCAGATTCCCTTCCTCCTAACCCAGGCGGAAGATACGGCATGCGGCCCGTTTCAACTAAACACTGAGACAAACCTTTCAACAGGAGCAACCGCATGAGCAGCCAAAACAGCCTTCCCAGCCCCTCAAACCCCAGCGGCTGGAAGTTCGAAACCCAACAAATCCACGCAGGCCAAGAACCAGACCCAGCAACCGGCGCCCGCGCCCTACCCATCTACCAAACCACCTCCTTCGTCTTCAAAGACTCCGCCCAGGCAGCAGGCCGCTTCGCCCTCACCGAACTAGGGCCCATCTACTCCCGTATCAACAACCCCACCCAAGAAGCAGTCGAAAACCGGATCGCAGCCCTCGAAGGCGGCGTAGGTGCCCTACTCCTCGCCAGCGGCCAGGCAGCCTCCACCTTCGCAATCCTCAACATTGCAGGAGCCGGCGACCACATCGTCGCCTCACCCTCCCTCTACGGCGGCAGCTACAACCTGCTCAAATACACCCTCAAAAACCTAGGGATCGAAACCAGCTTCGTTGAAAACCCCGCCGACCCCCAATCCTGGCAAGCAGCAAGCCGCGAGAACACCAAAGCCTTCTACGCAGAAACCCTACCCAACCCCCGCGGCGACGTACTAGACATCGAAGCTATCTCAGCCGTAGCCCACCAGGTTGGGGTACCGCTCATCGTCGACAACACCGTAGCCACCCCCTACCTGCTCAACCCCATCAAGCACGGCGCTGACATCGTCATCCACTCAGCCACCAAATACCTAGGCGGGCACGGCACCTCAGTAGGCGGCGTCATCGTAGACTCCGGCAACTTCGACTACGGCGCCTACCCCGACAAGTACCCCCTCTTCAACCAGCCCGACGAAAGCTACCACGGCCTCATCTACGCCCGCGACCTCGGTGCAGAAGGGACTTTTGGGGTCAACCTCTCCTACATCCTCAAAGCCCGCGTCTCCCTGCTGCGCGACCTGGGCTCCTCCATCTCACCAACTAACGCCTTCAACATCGCCATCGGCCTTGAAACCCTCTCCCTGCGGGTCGAACGCCACGTAGAAAACGCCCTCAAAGTAGCCCACTTCCTCAAGGACCACCCCCAGGTCGAATCAGTCACCTACTCCGGCCTGCCCGATTCCCCCTACTACCAGCTAGCCCAAAAATACCTGCCCAAGGGGGCTGGCGCCGTCCTCGGCTTCACCCTCAAAGACGCCGACGCCGCAACCGCCCAAAAATTCGTGGACTCCCTCACCCTCCACTCCCTACTAGTCAACATCGGAGACGTGCGCTCCCTAGCCGTACACCCAGCCTCCACCACCCACAGCCAATCCACCCCTGAAGAACTAGAAGCCATCGGCATCAACCCCGCCTTCATCCGCCTCTCCGTAGGCATCGAACACATCGACGACATCCTCGCCGACCTCGACCAAGGCTTCGCAGCTATTCGCTAAGGAAAGGTAGCCCAATGACAACCGCCCGCCCCGCTGACAGCGCCCCCACCCGCACCGACGGCCTACTCACCTACGCCAACATCGGAGACCTAACCCTTGAAACAGGGGTAAAACTACCCGATGTAACCATCGGCTACGAAACCTGGGGCACCCTCAACGAGGCGGGCGACAACGCCATCCTAATCCTGCACGCCCTCACCGGCGACAGCCACGTCTCAGCAGGACGAGTAGGACCAGAAGCCAGTGACAAGAACCGCGCCTACGCAGAAGCAGCAGGCTGGTGGCCCACCGCCGTAGGCCCCGGCCGAGTCATCGACACCGACAAATACTTCGTCATCTCACCCAACATGCTCGGCGGCTGCTACGGCTCCACCGGCCCAGCCTCACCCGCCCCAGCCAGCATCGACCCCGACCAAAAACCCTGGGGATCCCGCTTCCCCCTCATCACCATCCGCGACTCCGTCAGAGCAGAAAAAGCCCTCCTAGACCAGCTAGGAGTCAACTCCCTTCACCACGTCATCGGCGGATCCCTAGGTGGAGCCCGAGCCGCCGAATGGGCCCTCAGCTACCCCAACCTAGTACGCTCCTGCGCCGTCATAGCCTCTGGCCCGGCAGCCACCGCCGAACAAATCGCCTGGGGCCACATGCAAAACCTGGCCATCCGCCAAGACCCCTCCTTCGCAGGTGGCGACTACTACCCCGGACCCGGCCCCCAAGCCGGCCTAGCCCTAGCCCGCAAAATCGCCCACACCACCTACCGATCAGCTGCCGAACTCCACTTCCGCTTCGGCCGCGACCCCCAAGAAGGCCAAAACGTCCTGCACCCAGTAGCCGCAGAACGCGGCCGCTACCAGGTTGAAAGCTACCTAGAGCACCACGGCCAGAAACTCACCGCCCGCTTCGATGCCAACTCCTACCTAGCCATCAACGAAGCCCTGCTCTCCCACGACCTAGGCCGCGACCGCGGGGGCCTCGACAAGGCCCTAGCCCAGTCCACCTGCAAGTGGACCATAGCCTACGTCGACTCCGACCGCCTCTTCTTCCCCTCCGACTCCCACATCCTGGCAGCAGCCCTACCCACCCCGGTAGAACCGGCCGTCATCCACTCACCCTGCGGCCACGACGGCTTCCTGATTGAACACGAACAGCTAGAACGAATCCTAGCCGCTAGTATGGCCGCCCAGGACGCAGCCGACGACGCTCGGCCCCCTCGGGGCAAGCACCTGTGGGCTGTAGCCTAAGCTGCAACCCCTGCCCTGTGGGCAAGCTGGGCGCTCCATAGCTGGGGCAAGCTGCGCATACTACCCCTAGGGCTCAGACAGTTGCTCGCTAGCGCTCGCAAAACTCGCCTGCGGGGTAGTAGGCCTCCGCTTGCCTGCTCAGACTCGGTAAGCTAACAGCTGGGCAACTCATAGCTGGGGCAAGCTGCGCATACTACCCCTAGGGCTCAGACAGTTGCTCGCTGGCGCTCGCAAAACTCGCCTGCGGGGTAATATGCCTCCGCTTGCCCTTACCACTGAACTTAGAAGGAGAACGAGATGACCCAGTACCATGTTGAATACTCCAAGGCCAGCCCCTTCCGCCGGGGCACCCACCTGGTCGTCCTCCTGCACGGCTACGGCTCCCACGAGCGTGACCTGCTGGGACTCACCCCCTACCTGCCCAATGAGCAGGTAACCTACGCATCAGTCAGAGCACCCCAGCCCGTTGGCTACCAACTCCCACTAGAGTCAGACTCCGCCTACGTCCAAGGCTCCGCCATGGGTTACCAGTGGTGGCCCCTCAACCAGCAGCTTGAAACCGTAGGCTTCACCGCCATCGAACTCGCCGTGGACTACCTGCTGGGCTGGCTTGAACCCATAGCCGCCGACTACGAAAGCGTGACCCTGCTGGGCTTCTCCCAGGGCATGGCTCTTGCCACCTCGGTAGCCCGCGCCCGCCCCGACCTCATCAAGGCCGTGGTAGGGCTCTCCGGCTACGCCGTGGCCGGGGGAGAGCACTACTTCAAGGACGCCCAGCTAGCTGACGAGCCCCTGCCCCTCTTCTGGGGCCGCGACGAAGCTGACCCCATCATCACCCCCGACAAAATTGCCTACACCCAGCAGTGGGTAGCCGGCCACACTGACCTCATCGGCCACACCTACGCCGGTATCGGGCACGGGGTCGCCGCCGCAGAACTCACCCACATCTCTACCTTCCTCAATGAGAAAGTACTTGCTGAATAATGATGTGTAAGGAGTGCGGGCTCGCCTTTAACGGGCTAGGGGAGCCCGCAGATCAAACGCGAAAATAATTGCCTGGGCGAGCTGTTTTTCCTGAGGCTCCGTGAGGTAACCGATCGTCCGCCCTAAGGTGTCCTGACGGACCGTCAGGATCTTATCCACAGAAATAGCGCACTCATGGTCAAGACCGTTAGCTGGTCCTAGTAAGACCTCGCTCGATAGCCCCTTGATCGTTGAGGTGATAGGGGCGATGGTCACCTTAGTCATTGCAAACCGCGTAGGCTCGCGCGTCAAAATGACCGCTGGCCTTGTCTTATCGAGATGGACTAAACAAATTTCGCGCACGATTCAACGCCTACTGCTGAGACGAAGGCGTGCTGCTGGCCCAGTCCACTAGCTCGTCCAGGTCATCCTCTGGGCCCAGAGAAGCCAGAATAGCTGCATCAACTAAAGCCGCCCGGCGTCGCCTCTCATACTCAAGCGCCTCAGCAACAATCTCAGCGCGGCTTCTAGCCTGGCCTTCCTCAACCTCATGATCAAGAAAGGCCACTAAATCATCGGGTAAACGGACTGCAATCTGAACTGTCATAACTCGAGAATACCAATATGGGATTCGCTTGGCTAGAGGTTATTCAACCTCCACCTGCACCGTCACGCCATTGAGCTCAACCCTATCGCCAGCATGGAGCTGACGGCCCCGCTGCTCACAAATATCCCCATTCACCTTCACCAGGCCCTCCTGAATAACCTCCCGGGCATGCACCCCGTTCTCCACCAGGTTCGCCAACTTCAAAAACTGACCCAGGCGGATCATCTCATCACGAATAAAAACAGACTCAATACTCATACCCACCACTCTACCGCCCCAGGCCCGACCAGCTCCGTGTAAGCAAACACAAGAGACCACCCCAACCCCCCCAGCTGCGGTAGTCTTAAAGACGTGTGCGCCAAGACCGGCGCCCGCTCACTAACCCCAAGCACGCCACAGCCGGTGGCGCAGGCTCATAGGAGAAACCAAGACCATGGCACCGAAGTCCAAACTCGACAACGTTATTTCACTGGCCAAGCGCCGCGGATTCGTCTTCCAAGCAGGCGAAATCTACGGCGGATCCCGCTCAGCCTGGGACTACGGCCCCCTCGGTGCCGAACTCAAAGAAAACATCCGCCAGCAATGGTGGCAGACCTTCGTCCGCGGCCGCGAAGACATGGTCGGCCTCGACTCCTCTATCATCCTACCCAAGGCAGTCTGGGAAGCCTCAGGCCACGTCGCAACCTT
>JAXDRN010000013.1:0-23493 GCA_034090985.1 Rothia sp. (in: high G+C Gram-positive bacteria)
TCGCCTGACCATCCGAACCCTGCCCCCCTTGAAGGGCCGCAGCAGGAAGTTAGCGACCAATCCCTCAAGGAGGCCCAGCAGAAGCGGGACCGGGCAGAAGAGCAGGCCCGCAGCAGCCTTCAAGAACTAGCCCGGGTCAAGGCCACCCTAGACCAGCTGCTAGAGGCCGGTGCCCTAGACCTAGCAGAAGCAAAAGACCTGCAGCAGCAGGCAGCAGGTGAACTTCGGCAGCAGGAAGAAATCAGCCGCACCCAGGCCCAGCTGCTCAAAACCCTACAGAAACTCGAAGGGGAGCTAGCTACCCTAGAAGAAAAGCAGCAGGAAGAAGCCAGCCAGCTAGCTATTATCCAGGACCGCAAGGACCAGCTTGAGGGGCAGATGAGCCAGCTAGAGGCTAGGCTTTCCTCCCAGCAGGAGGACCCGGACTTCAGGGCCAGGGCCCAGCAGCTTCAGATACTTACCCGCCAGGTGGCAGACTTCAAGGCCCTGAGCCAGGAGTACGAGGGCCTGAAGAAGCTGGCCCAGGACCTTGACGCTGACTACCTACAGGCCCTGGCAGAGTCAGACTTTGCCGACCAGGATCAGCTCCTTGCCGCCCAGCTGCCGGCCAAGAAAGCCCAGCAGCTTGAAGCAGACATAGAGGCCTACCAGCAGCAGGTCACCAGCTGCCAGGCCCGGCTCTCAAGCCCAGCCCTCCTAGAAATCGCCCAGAAGCAGGACCAGGCTAGCCCGCAGGCAGCTGAAGAGGAACTTCTTACCCTCCAGGGGCAGATCCGTAGCCTGGATGAGGGCAGGGACCTGCTCTTGAGCCAGCAGACAAGAATCAGCCAGGCCCTAGACCAGCTCCAGCAGGCCCTCGAAAGACTGGAAGAGAAGCAGGGCAGCTACCAGCTACTTGAGGAGCAGGCCCAGCTAGCTAAGGACCTTGCTGCTACGGCTAACGCCAGTCCCTCAGCCGATAACCGGCTGAAGATGACCCTCACTACCTATGTTCTAGCCCACCAACTGAACCAGGTGACTCTAGCTGCCAGCCAGCACCTGCAGGGCATGACTCACGGCCGCTATCGGCTACAGTACAGCGACGAACGCCAAGAGCGGGGCAAGTCAGGCCTAGGAATCCTGATCTACGATGCCTGGCATAATGCCAACCGCCAGCCCAGCAGCCTCTCAGGCGGCGAGACCTTCATGGCCTCCCTGGCCCTGGCCCTGGGCCTGGCTGAGGTTGTTCAGGGTCAGAAGGGAGGGATCGACATCGACACCCTCTTTGTGGATGAGGGCTTTGGCTCCCTGGACCAGCAAACCCTTGAAGAGGTCATGGCCACCCTTGACTCCCTGCGGGAGGGGGGCCGGGTGGTGGGCCTGATCTCTCACGTAGCTGACCTGAAAAACCGGATTAGCCGGCAGCTGCTCCTAGACACCGGCCCCCAGGGATCCTACCTGAAGGAAGTAGAAGAAGGATGATCAGGCCCAAAGAAGAAAAGGTGGGTCCCGGCCAGCTTCAGCTAGCTAGCCAGCTGAGGCTACTGGGGGTTTCGGCCCGCTATGCCCAAGGTCGCCTTCAGGGGCTGATTCTGACCCACGGCTGGTACTTCCTCATCTTTTCCTTTCTCATGCGCCTACCGGCTGCAATGATCATGCTGACGGTGATGATGATGCTAGCCCTCCAGCAGGGCAACCTGGCCCTGGCCGGTTATGGGGCTGGAACCGTTGGCCTGGCAGCTGCCCTGGTTCTACCTGCCTACCTGGCCTTGGCCGAGCGCTGGGGGGTGAGAAGAAGCTACTTCGCCCTGACTCTGGTCAATATCCTGGCCCTGGTCTGGCTGATGTTTGAATCCCTTCGCTTTGAAACTCAGAGCGGATCAGTAGCCTCCTTCATCGCAGCAGCAGCCCTAGCTGGCCTGACCACCCTGCCCCTGGGGGCCTTAATGCGCCGCTACTGGAGCCAGGAGTACCTTGCCTTCCAGGACCGCAGAAAACTCAACGCCTCATTTTCCTTAGAGACCATTTTTGATGTGACCGCCCTTCCAGCTGGGGCGACTATTGCCGGGGTTTCAACCCTGATCTTTACCGGGCCAACGACCCTTTTTGTTATTCTGCTCATTGATGCCCTAGGCCTGCTCATGCTTCTTTGGCGGCCAGAGAACCTGCCGGCTGAAGAAGATATGGAAACCAGGGCCCAGAAAGCCCGGCCCCAGCCTAAACCCTTACAGGGTACAGCCCGCTTCCTGCTCTACTTTCCCCAGCTAGGCTCTATCTGTCTGGGCCTCTTTCTGGGGGCTACCCAGGCGGCCCTGCTGGCCTTTGCCCTCAGCACCGATCAGATGCACACCAGCGGCTACCTGATTGGCCTGCTGGGTTTTTGCGCTGTTCTTTCTTCCCTCTTTGTTCTCTTTGCCCACCTGCCCATGTTTGGTTGGGCGGCCTGGCTGATGAGCGGAATCAGCCTGCTGCTGATGTCCCTGCTCTCATCCCTACCCGACTCCACCCTGGGAATGATTCCGGTTCTGACCGGCCTGGGTCTGGCTTTCGGCCTCTGCCTGGTGACGATGGATTCGATTGCAACGAGCCTTTCTGCCCGAAAAAACCTAGATCTGGCCCTTGCAACCTTGCAGGCCTCCTATCTGGGCGGCATTGCCCTAGGTCTGGTCTGGGCAGCTGCGGTCAGTGAATCCTACAGCTACCAGGTTGCCCTGATGATTCCCCTTCTAGCTGCCGCCCTCTTTTTTGGCCTGGGCCACCTCTATGGCTTCTTCTGGCGGCAGAACTATGAGGAGTCCCTAGCCCCCCTCCCGCTAGCGGAAAGGAGGGCTAGGCCCAAGGCCTAGTGGCCCCGCTGAATCCAGGCCTCAAGATCCGGTGCTTCCCTACCGATGCTGGTAGCCTCACCGTGGCCGGTCAGCACAGCCGTCTGAGCCGGTAGAACCAGCAGACGGGTGCGAATGGATTCAATGATGGTCTCAAAGCTAGAGAAGGAGCGGCCAGTTGCCCCTGGGCCGCCCTGAAAGAGGGTGTCACCAGAGAAGAGGACTCCTTCGCTGCCCTCCCAGCTAAGCTGGGGGGCGTAGAAGCAGCTTGAGCCGGGGGAGTGGCCGGGAGTGGCAATGACCTCAAGCTGGGTTTGACCGATCGTGATGAGCTGCCCATCGGCTAGCTCCTGGTCAAAGGACCAGTCTGGGTAAACCATCTGCCAGAGGGGAAGGTCAGCCGGATTCAGGTAGAGGGGGGCAGAAAAATGCTCAGCTACCTGCCGGGCAGCCCGAATGTGGTCGTCATGGCCGTGGGTGAGAAGGATTTTCTCTACCCTACGCCCAGCAACCTGCTCAAGGATTGCCTCCAGATCGTGGGCCGGGTCAATTAGGATCACTGCCTGGTCGTTACCCACAATCCACACATTGTTATCAACCTCCCAGGTGCCCCCGTCAAGGGAGAAGGTGCCAGAGGTAACGAGCCGTTCAATTCTTTCAGTCATGCCTTAGCCCTCCTAGAACTCAACTACTGACCGCAGAACCTTGCCGGTCTTCATGGTTTCGAAGGCCTGGTCTACCTCTTCTAGGCTGATTCGCTCTGAGACGAAGGAGTCCAGCTTCAGGTTCCCCTGGAGGTAGTGGTCAACAAACATGGGGAAGTCCCGTGAAGGGAGGGTGTCCCCATACCAGGCTGACTTGATGGAGCCGCCCCGGCCAAAGACCTGGTCAAGGGGGGCCTGCCAGCTTACTCCGGGGGCAGGAACCCCCACCAGGACAAGGCGGCCAGCGAGGTCACGGGCCTCAAAGGCCTGCTGGAAGGTGGCAGCAATACCAACAGCGTCAATGACCAGGTCAGCCCCGAAGCCGCCGGTGAGGGCCCTAATAGCCTCAACAGGATCTTCCTTGGAGGAATTGACCAGGTGGGTGGCTCCCTGCTCCTGGGCCCGGGCTAGTTTCTGGTCATCAATATCTACAGCGATAATGGTTGTTGCCCCGCCCAGCTTAGCTCCGGCAATAGCAGCAGTACCAACACCACCGCAGCCAATGACGGCAACGGATTCGCCGCGCTCTAGGGCGCCGGTGTTCAAGACCGCGCCTAGGCCAGCAGTAACCCCGCAACCCAGCAGGCCGATAGCGGCGTACTGGTCTGGGCTTAGGTCTGCCTCAATCTTGGTGCACTGGCCTGCTGCAACCAGGGTTTTTTCGGCAAAGGAGCCAATGCCCAGGGCCGGGCTGAGCTCGGTGCCGTCCTCAAGGGTCATCTTCTGGGTGGCGTTGTGGGTGGCAAAGCAGTACTGGGGCTTGCCCTTGGCGCAGGCGCGGCACTGGCCGCAAACAGCCCGCCAGTTGAGGATAACCAGGTCGCCGGGGGCTAGGTTCTTCACATCGGGACCAACGGCTTCTACGATTCCGGCTGACTCGTGGCCCAGTAGGTAGGGGTAGTCCTGGCCTACGCCGCCTTCAACATAGTGGTGGTCTGTCTGGCAGACGCCACAGCTGAGGACCTTAACCAGGGCCTCTCCTTCAATGGGGTCGGGGACGTTGATGGTGCGGACCTCTACCGGGGCCTTGGGGGCAGGTGAAATCAGGGCCTTAACCTTATGCATGATGCTCCTTGTGCTGGTTAGATGTGCGGGGGAGCCTGCTGGCTTTCTACCCCCCTCCTTAGGCTACAGGGCTCAGGCTCTGGTTTCGAACTGGCGAGCCTGAATGTCCTAGCCTCAGGGGCCTTCTCTCAGATAGTTACCCCTGTGAGCTGGCCTCTATAAACCGGTAGACCTTTTGCTTGATGAAGCGGCTGGTGAGGATATTCAGGTGGTCCCGGCCTTCCTGTTCAAGCCAGCTTGCCGGCTTCTCTGCCAGCAGCTGGTAGGCCCCCCTGGATCCGCTAGCGATTGTATCTTCACTGCCCCGAAAGAGCAGGGTTGGGCAGCTGGGTAAGGGGGTTAGCTCTAGGGGGCTGGCCGGGAAGGAGGTAAAGCGGGTCAGGTCTGCCAGGGGCAGGGGGCTGGCTGCTAGCAGGGGGGCGAAGGGGCCCAGCAGGGCCTTAGGGTCACTGCTGGGCTGAGCTGCTAGGGTTAGCAGGCCCTGGTGGAGGGGCTGAAAATGGTTTTCTGTGGGCAGGGCCCCGGCTGTGAGGCTTTGGGCCAGCTGGGGCTGCTGGCTGGCTAGCTGCCAGCAGATTCTAGCGCCTAGGGAGTAGCCCAGCAGGTGAACAGGCTTGGGCAGATTCTCTAGATAGGGCAGGATGGCCTGGCCTAGGGCTGGAATCAGGCCCTCTTCTAGTGGGGGCCTGCACTGGTAGACAAGGCTACCTAGGGGGCTGGGGTTAGCTGCCTGATGGTAGGGAAGGGTGAGCAGGTGCAGGCTAGCTGAGGCCGCTAGAAGGTCCTTGACCCAGCCGGTTGCCTGCCAGTTTAAGCGGGGGTTACTGGCAAAGCCGTGGATGAGCAGGATCTGTTCACCGGCTAGGGGGCCGGTCTGGTCTGCTGGGTCAAGCTGGTGAATGCTGAGCTGCTCAGCTACCGGGCTCATGGCTGGCTTCCTTCGCTTTCCTCTTGGTGGGCTAGGCGCAACTGGCGGCCTTCTTCAATGAGTTCCTGCTGGGAGGCCTGGATTTTGATGGCCTTGCTCTGGTGGCGGGGCGGTAGCAGGGGGCCGTCTTCTGCTGCTATTCCGGCCCTAAGGTTGTGGTTCCTTTGAATCTCTAGGTCTAGGTAGGCACCCAGGAGCAGGGCGTTGTTGCAGATCCAGACGATGAGTAGAAGGATAATCAGACCGGCAATAACCCCGTAGGTGGCGTTGTAGTTGCTAAAACGGTCAACGTAGAGGTTAAAGCCCCAGCTGGCTAGGGCTATGAGGACTAGGGCTAGGGCGGCACCTGGGGTGAGGAGTCGGTAGCTCTGCTGCTTGATATTCGGGGCCCAGTAGTAGAGAAGGTTCAGCAGACCTACCGAGAGCAGGAAGATCAGGGGGAGCCGGAGGGAGAGCCAGAGCTGGCCGCCTGAGTCGCTGAGCAGGTGGGGCAGATAGAGACTGATCTTTTCAAGGACAGTCTGTGAGGCAAAAAGCAGCAGAAGGATCCCTGTGATCAGGAAGAGAAAAAGGGTAGTCAGAACCAGATTGTAGAGGCGGAGGGCTAGGAAGGAGCGGCCTTCAGGGACCTGGTAGACCTGGTTCAGGGCCCGCCCGAGGGCCCCAATGTAGCTTGAGGCTGACCAGAGGGCACCGGCAATGCCGGTGATGAAGGCCAAACCGGCTGAAGGGGAAGTAGTGAGCTGGCGGATTGGTTCTTCGAGCAGGACTGAGACCTCTGCTGGGGTGTGGTCTTTGATGATGGTCAGAATAATCCTGCTCGTTTCTTCTGACTGGCCAAAGAGGCCCAGCAGAGAGAGCAGGGCCAGGAGGGCTGGGAAGATTGAGAGGATGGAGTAGAAGGTTAGGCCGGCGGCCAGGTCACTACTTCCAGAGTGGATAAAGCCCAGGGTGGCCCGCTTGAGAATGTAGGCCCAGTTCCTTCTTTTACCTAGAGGTCTGCTGCCTGCCAGGTACTTGCTAGCTCCTTTTGTCATGCGGGGGCTACCTTGATCTCTTTGCGTTGGTTCGGACGGTGGCTAGCAGGGCCTGCCTTGGTGGGGGTTTGGGCACTTGGATCGGTCCAGCAGCTGCAGTGAATCTGCACCTGCTGGACCGAGTTCAATAGCTAGTTCTAGTTATCAATCCCCAGGACCTGGGCTGTGTGGGCCAGAATCTGGTCTGCTAGGTCCGGGTGGTCGTTGAGCTTGAGCCCGTAGCCGGGAACAAGTTCCTTGAGCCGGCTTTCCCACTGGCCCATCTTGCTGGGGAAGCAGCGGCCTAGAAGGTTGAGCATGATGGGCGCTGCGGTAGAGGCCCCCGGTGAGGCCCCGAGCAGGGCGGCAATGGAGCCGTCTGCTGAAGAAATCAGTTCGGTGCCAAACTGCAGGATTCCACCCTTGGCAGGATCCTTCTTAATAACCTGCACCCTTTGGCCGGCGGTAATCAGTTCCCACTCATCGGCCTGGGCGGTGGGGTAGTACTCCCTGAGGGAGTCAAGGCGCTGGTCCTTGTTCTTCAGCAGTTCACCAATCAGGTACTTGGTGAGATCAACATTATCTAGCCCTGCCCGAATCATGGGAACCAGGTTATCTGGCCGGAAGGAGAGGGGCATATCGAGCAGGGAGCCCTGCTTGAGGAAGTTGGTCTTAAAGCCGGCGTAGGGGCCAAAGAGCAGGGAGCGCTTACCCTGCACGTAGCGGGTATCTAGGTGGGGTACAGACATGGGAGGGGCACCCACTGAGGCCTGGCCGTAGACCTTGGCGTTGTGCTTGAGGGCCGTTTCTTGGTTGGTATTGCGCAAGAAGAGACCAGAGACGGGGAAGCCGCCAAAGCCCTTACCCTCCTTGATCCCTGACTTTTGAAGCAGGTTCAGGGCCCCACCGCCTGCACCGAGGAAGACGAACTTGGCCCGGATGGTCAGGTGACCTTCGGCGTTGAGCCGGTTCCTGGTCCCTACAATCCAGCTGCCGTCACTTTGCTGATCGAGGCGGTTGACCTGCTGGCCGTAGAGAACCTGGCCGCCCTGCTCTTGCAGGTAGTTGACCAGCTGGCTGGTGAGGTTGCCAAAGTCTACGTCGGTTCCTTCTGGGGACCAGGTAGCTGCAATCTTTTGAGAGGGGTCGCGGCCTTCAACGGCTAGGGGGGCCCACTGGTGAATCTGATCGAAATCGGTAGAGAACTGCATCCGTTCGAAGAGCTTCTGGCCCTGGAAGGCTTCAAAGCGCTTGCCTAGGTAGGATACGTGATCCTGGCCGAAGACCAGGGACATGTGGGGTACGGGGTTGATGAAGCTTGAGTCCTTGATCTTTCCTTCTTCAAGGAGGGAGGCCCAGAGCTGGCGGGAGACCTGGAACTGTTCGTTAATTCCTAGGGCCTTGGCGGGGTCTACTGACCCGTCGGGCCCTGCTGGGGCGTAGTTGAGTTCGCAGAGGGCCGAGTGGCCGGTTCCGGCGTTGTTCCAGGGATTTGAGGATTCTTGACCAACCTGGTCTAGCCGTTCTAGGAGGGTGATGCTCCAGTTGGGCTCTACCTCCTTGAGGAGGACGCCGAGGGTTGCGCTCATGATACCGCCGCCCACGAGGACGACATCGGTCTGTACTTCGTTTACCACTTGTTTGACACTCCGTCACTGTAACGACTGCGGTGCCCGACGCTGGACACCGATAACTGGGGGCCTAAGCCTTTGGTCACTTTTTAGACTAGTACAGATATGACAGGCTACCTAACAGGCTTGTAGGTGTGGCCACCTATTGACCAAAGTATGAAGCAGGCCTTCCTAGCCCTGGATGCTCAGGCTTGAGAAGTCATCCATGCAGTTAGCCCGAACCTGGTAGTTTTTGATAGCTGGCCGGTAGGTAACTGCCGAAACCGGGTAGACCAGGGGAACGGCTGGCAGGAGCTGGGCGATCAGGCTGTTGACCTGCTGGTAGGCCTGGCGGCGGTTTTTCAGGTCGCTGAGGCTATCGGCCTGGCTGATAGCCTCCATAATGCTCTGGTAGCTGCTGGTGGACTGGGTGGGCCAGCTGGCAGGATCTGGGCTGGGGGAGGGGCTAGCTGTGGGGCTGGCAGTGCTTTGGGGGCTAGAGATATGGCTGGGGGCGCTCGCTGCTGGGGCCAGGACCTGGCTCAGGAAGGCTAGGGGGTCCCGGTAGGGGCCGGTGAAGCCTGTGAGCTCTAGGCCGTAGCCGGGGTGGCTGCTGGGGATATCTTCACTGTCCTGGTCTGACCAGCTGTAGGGTTTGGGGTTGATATTGAAGCCTGCCTTGGTCAGCTGGGCTGAGAGCAGGGAGTAGATTCCTTCGGGGGAGGGCAGGGCCGGGGTGGCTAGTTCTAGGGGGTAGTAGAAGTCGATGACCTGGTTGGCGTAGGTGGAGGCCCTGAGCAGGGTCTTGGCCTGGGTGAGGTCCTGGCGGTAGGTGGCTGCTTCCCCGTCGTTTCTGATTTGGAAGAGGGCCGGGAGGAAGTCCTGGGCGCTTGCGCTGCCTTGGGGGTAGTAGCTGCTGACCAGGGGAGAGGGGTCTAGGGCTAGGGCTAGGGCCTGGCGGACTCTCAGGTCGTCAAAGGCGGGGTGGGAGAGGTTGATGTTCAGGTAGGCCAGGGCGTAGGGGTCCCGGGACTGGACCGGGTAGCCGTCAAGGGCTAGGGGAACATAGTCTTTGAGGCTGATCTGGTCGTAGGCGTCGATGCCGCCTTCTAGCAGCTGAAAGTAACGCTTGTCGGCTGCTGGGAGGGTGATGAACTCAAGTTCGCTGATGCTGGGGGTGTTCCCCCTGTAGTGGTCTTGAATGCTGAGAGTAACCCGGTTTCCTTCTAGGCTGCTGAGCTTGTAGGCTCCTGTGCCTAGAAGGTAGCCACCCTGGTCAGTTCTCTCCCAGCTGCCGGGTTTCATGATGCGGAAGCAGGGCTGGGTCAGGGCCTGCAGGAAGCTGTGGGAGGGGCGGGAGAGGGTGAGCTGAAGCTGCTGATCTTGGGGGGCTTTCCAGCTGACTAGCAGGGGCTGAGTTTGACCCTGGGGGCTAAAGAGCAGGTGGAAGGGCTGGGTGATTCTGCTGACCGGCTTGCTGGCTATGCTCTTCCAGCGTTCTAGATTGCTGAGGATGTCTTGGGCGGTGAGGGGGCTGCCGTCGCTGTAAGTGAGGTTGTCTGCCAGGGTGAACTGGTAGGTCAGGCCGTCTTCGCTGAGCTGCCAGTCCTGGGCCAGGCTGGGGGTGGGTAGGCCGGTGTTGGGGTCTGCGCTGACGATCGGTTCGAGGATTTGGGCTGTGATCCGGTGACTTTCTAGCCGGCTGGTGGCAGTAGGGTCAAGGCTCAGGAAGGGGGCTGCCTGGGCAAAGCGGAAGCGGCTACTAGTGGGGCTACTGCTGCTACTGCTGGGGGTCTGCTGGGGGGAGCTGCCGCAGGCGGTCAGAGCGAACCCGGCTAGCAGGTAGCTGCTGTAGCTGAGAAGGTGCCGGCGGGTGAGGTTTCTTTCTCCCATGGTCTTGCTCCCTTACTGGCAGGAAAAGAGGGCTATTGCAAAAAAACCCGTCCAAGTGAGTTTTACTCAGTTGGGCGGGTTTTCAGAGTGCGCGAGGAGGGACTTGAACCCTCACGCCGTAAGGCACAGGAACCTAAATCCTGCGTGTCTGCCAATTTCACCACTCGCGCTTACGGTGTTGAAATGCAACGGGTTCTACCTTACCTGATATTTTGGGTCAAGGTCAAACAAAGCGGGTAAAAGTGGCAGAGCTCATAAAACTTTCCTAGGCGTCAAGGCCAAGGTCCCGGCGGAGCTTGGCTACATGCCCCTTGGCCCTGACATTGTAAAAGGCCTGGCTGATGATCCCCTCGGGGTCAATCACTAGGGTGGAGCGAATCAGGCCAAGATAGGTTTTTCCGTAGTTCTTCTTCTCTCCCCAGGCCCCGTAGGCTTCAGCTACCTGGTGGTCAGGATCAGAGAGAAGGGGGAAGGTGAGGTTCTGGTTCTGGGCAAACTTTTCAAGGGCAGGCAGGGGGTCTGGGGAGATACCTAGAACCTGGTAGCCCTGGGAGGTGAGTGAGGCTAGGTTGTCTCTAAAATCGCAGGCCTGATTGGTGCAGCCCGGGGTAGAGGCCTTGGGGTAGAAGTAGAGGATCACCTTCTGGCCCCGGTAGTCAGAGAGGCTGTGGGTCCTTCCATCCTGGGAGGGCAGGGTGAAGTTGGGGGCTGGGCTTCCTGGGCTGAGGCGGGTCATGGGTTGTGGGCTCCTTGCTGTCGGTTGCTTTGTAGCTGCGCTGGCAGTTGCTTTTTAGCTGCGCTGGGGCCCTGGGGGCCCTTCTAAAACTATTAGGATAACAGGGCTGGCTGGGGCTTCTAGTAGGTCAAAATGGTGATAAGGCGTTGTGGGGTTTTTGCCCTAGTGGACCCTGGGGTTCTCCTATAATGGTAAACATGGCAGAACTTCGCACTTGGTCTATTAATCGTCTCTTATCCACTGCTGCGCGCATGTTGGAATATAGCTGGAATGATCAGCTCAAAAGTCTTGGCTTAACCCACGCGGGGGTAACGGCTCTTGATGTTATTGCCCGGGAGGGTATGGTCTCTCAGGTGAGGGTGGCCTCCCAGGTGGGGGTCCAGGCTCAAACTATTGGCAAAACCCTGGCCCGCCTTGAGGCTCACGGGCATATTTTTAGAACCCGCAACACCCTGGATCGACGGAGCTACCTGCTGGGTATTACTGAAGAGGGTCGCCGGGTTCTGGCAGAAGCTGAAAATATTGACCGAACCTTAGGGTCGGTGGGGGAACTTTCTAATCCTGACTTTAGAGAGGCCCTGGTTCAGATTATTGAGAGCCTGGGGCGTTACCACGGTGGGGATAGCGTTCTTGAGGATGCGGCAGATGAGCATCAGGCTCCTTTGGCCGCTGTTGCCCAGGTGCTGGCAGAGCCTGCCCAGGGTCCTGCCTTGGCAAGTGAGCAGCCGACTAATACGGCTGTGATGGATCTGGTGACTCCTGAGCTGCTGGCTGAATACAGGAAGGACTCCTAGGGAAATTTGTGGAGCTAGACACATTCGCCCCTTTGGGCTTGCGGGGTGTGAAAGTCTCCTGTAGAGTATTTATTCGTTGCCAGGGAATGCTTCTGGCAGCGAACTGAATACGCGCCTCTAGCTCAATTGGCAGAGCAATTGACTCTTAATCAATGGGTTCTGGGTTCGAGTCCCAGGGGGCGCACAGTATGAAGGTCCGGTCGAGAAATCGACCGGGCCTTCTTTTTGTCTCAGTCTCAACTCATCTGCCCCTAGGGCAGGCGCATTTGTGGGTCTAGACACATTCTCCCTTTTGGGCTTGCGGGGTGTGAAAGTCTCCTGTAGAGTATTTATTCGTTGCCAGGGAATGCTTCTGGCAGTGAACTGAATACGCGCCTCTAGCTCAATTGGCAGAGCAATTGACTCTTAATCAATGGGTTCTGGGTTCGAGTCCCAGGGGGCGCACAGCATAAAGGTCCGGTCGAGAAGTCGACCGGACCTTTTTCTTTTCTTCGGCTAGCTAGCCCAGGCCTCGATAATAACCTTCTTGAAGTCCTCAATATCCTTAGCCTGCTCTAGCTGGCCTAGGCCTAGGTGGCAGGTAAAGCGGGGCTCGGCTTCTAGCTCTAGGGTGAAGGAGCTTCCGTTGCTGAGCTCAATGCCAATCTTTCCCTGGGGTAAAAAGTAGGTGCGGGCGGCATTGGTGGTATCAACTGAGGTGGGGCTACCTGCACTTGCAAGCTGAGGAAGGGCTAGGGGAGCGATAATAGCTTCGGTAGGCGTATCCCTGTAGCCGATGATGAAGAAGCGCTGGTCTTCTTCCTGCAGGCCAGCTACATCTGGGTTCTGGTAGTGGGCCTGGCCGCGGGCAAAAATAAGGTTGTAGGCCCCGTAGTTAATGATTTGCTGGTCAAAGATGGGGTGAAGGGCTTGGGCTGTCTGGCTGACGGTCAGCTGCTGTTGGCTCATGGAACCAGTGTAGACAGGTTGTGCTGGGTATTGGCTGGGAAGAGGCACATAATCTTAGGATGTGACCATAGATGACGGCTGGGGCCAGAAAAAAGAGGGATTGCAGCAAGGTTGGTGCTCTCAAAATATGACAGACTTGTGTCACATTCTAAGACCAGTTTGACCCCCTGGCTGATAAGCCCAAAAATTGAGGGTATGACATCAGTTCATCAGCCACAGGTCATCCTGCTCCTGCCCAGAGGGTGTGTAGCATAAGGAGTCCTGCCTGCCTGATGGCCTGCGCACCCTTCGCTCCAAACAAGCGAGGGGTTTTTTTCTAGGTTTAACCGTCACCCCGGCAGCACCTACCGCAGGGCCCACCCAGCCCCACCCACCCACAGCTTCAGACCACCACGAGGATCATCCATGACGACGGGACAGAACATTAACCCGGCAGATCTTGCACAAACCCTAGGGGCAGCTTCAAGCAACCCTGAGGCCTCACCGGTAGAACGGATGACTGGCTCCCAGGCTATCGTCCGCTCCCTAGAAGAACTCGGAGTGACCGACATCTTCGGTCTGCCCGGTGGCGCCATCCTGCCCACCTACGACCCCCTTTTTGACTCCCAAAAGCTCAAGCATATTCTGGTCCGCCACGAGCAGGGAGCCGGTCACGCAGCAGAAGGCTACGCCCTGGCCAGCGGCAAGGTAGGTGTAGCTATTGCAACCTCAGGTCCGGGGGCAACCAACCTGCTGACTGCCATTGCCGATGCCAATATGGACTCCGTTCCCATGGTCTGCATTACCGGCCAGGTCTCCTCAAAGGTGATTGGCACCGACGCCTTCCAAGAGGCTGACATTGTGGGTATGACCATGCCCATTACCAAGCATTCCTTTATGGTCCGCGACCCCCAGGAAATTCCCCGCTGTATCGCCACCGCCTTCAAGATCGCCTCAACCGGCAGGCCCGGCCCTGTGCTGGTGGATATCACCAAGGACGCCCAGCAGGGCATGATGGACTTCTCCTGGCCCCCGGTAACCACTGTAACCCGCGGCTACACCCCTGTAACCCGCGGCCACTCAAAGCAGATCCGTGAAGCTGCCAAGCTAATCCTAGAATCCAAGCGCCCTGTACTCTATGTAGGTGGTGGCGTGATTCGGGCAGAGGCCTCTGAAGAGCTCATGAAGCTGGCTAAGACCCTGGGGGCACCGGTTGTTACCACTCTGACTGCCCGCGGTGCCTTCCCCGACTCAGACCCCCAAAACCTGGGGATGCCCGGTATGCACGGTACTGTTCCGGCCGTTACTGCCATGCAGAAGTCAGACCTGCTCATCACCCTAGGTGCCCGCTTTGATGACCGGGTAACCGGTGTTGTCTCTGAGTTTGCCCCGGCAGCTAAGGTAATCCACGTTGATGTTGATCCGGCTGAAATCTCTAAGATTCGCCTAGCTGATGTTCCCATCGTGGGGGACCTACGCTTTGTGCTACCTGAACTGAACGAGATTCTCTCTGGCGAATTTGCCCAGCAGCTGCCTGACCTAACCGACTGGTGGACCCTTGTAAACCGCTTCAAGGAAACCTACCCCTTGGGCTACAGCAAGACCGATGACGGCCTAGGCTCTCCCCAGTACGTGATTGAGAAGCTCAGTGAACTATCTGGCCCAGATGCCTACTATGTAACCGGTGTAGGCCAGCACCAGATGTGGGCTGCCCAGTTCATTCAAAGTGAAAAGCCCCGCCACTTCATTAACTCTGCTGGCCTAGGTACAATGGGCTTCTCTGTGCCAGCTGCCATGGGTGTTCAGGTGGCCCAGCCCGATGCCCTGGTCTGGGCTATTGACGGTGATGGTTGCTTCCAGATGACCAACCAGGAACTAGCAACCTGCGTGCAGAACAATATCCCCATCAAGGTAGCTATCATCAACAACTCCTCCCTGGGTATGGTCCGTCAGTGGCAGAACCTCTTCTACGATGGCCGCTACTCCAATACCCACCTGAAGACCGGCATGGGTACCGAAAGGATTCCCGACTTCCTGAAGCTAGCTGAGGCCTACGGCTGTGCAGCCCTTCGCTGTGAACGGGATGAAGATGTTGAAGAGACCATCCGCCAGGCCCTGGCTATCAATGACCGGCCGGTGGTTGTAGACTTCAACGTCAGCCCTGATGCCCTGGTTTGGCCTATGGTTCCAGCCGGCGTTTCAAATGATCAGATTCAGATTGCTAAGGATATTTCGCCCTCCTGGGGTGAGGACGAGGAGATGCTATGAGCCGCCACACCCTCTCAGTTTTAGTTGAAGACAAGCCAGGTGTTCTGGCCCGGGTCTCTGGCCTCTTCGCCCGCCGCATGTTCAACATTGACTCCCTGGCTGTTGGCCCCACCGAAGTACCCGGTATTTCCCGTATTACCGTTGTTGTCGATGCTGAAGGGGCCCTGCTGGAGCAGGTGACTAAGCAGCTCAATAAGCTGATTCACGTGCTCAAGATTGTTGAGCTGCCTGATGACCAGTCCTCCCAGCGAGACCATATCCTTATTAAGGTCAAGGCTGATACAGCAAGCCGGATTCAGGTAACCCAGGCAGCTGACCTCTTTAGGGCCCGGATTGTGGATGTCTCAACTGAGTCTTTGACCATTGAGGCAACCGGTTCTGCCCACAAGATTAACGCCCTGCTGGATGTTCTGGAACCCTTTGGGATCCGGGAAATTGTTCGGGCTGGCACTATTGGCCTCTCCCGGGGCCCGCGCTCCATGAGCGAGAAGGCCCTGCGCGGCTAAGGCCCAGCAACCAAAAACTTTAATCCACTATATGAAACCTGTGTCTCAAGATGAGCCTCAACCGCTAGTCTAGACACTAAGGGTTCATGACAACCCAAGGCCTGGCAGCAGCAGCTGCCCCCCCAACCGATCAAGGAGATCGAAACACATGGCAAAGATCTACTACAACGACGATGCCGACCTGGCAAACATTGCAGAACGCTCCGTAGCCATCATCGGCTACGGCTCCCAGGGCCACGCCCACGCCCTGAACCTGCGCGACTCAGGTGTAGACGTTCGCGTCGGCCTGGCAGAAGGCTCTAAGTCCCGGGCCAAGGCAGAGGCAGAAGGCCTGCGGGTTCTGACCGTTGCAGAAGCAGCAGCAGAAGCTGACGTCATCATGATTCTCACCCCCGACCAGGTCCAGGCAGAGGTCTACAAGAAGGAAATCGCCCCCAACCTGAACGAAGGCGACGCCCTCTTCTTTGCCCACGGCTTCAACATTGTCTTCGGCTACATTGAAGCACCCGAAGGCGTAGACGTAGCTATGGTTGCCCCCAAGGGCCCCGGCCACACCGTCCGCCGCGAATTTGAAGCAGGCCGGGCCGTTCCCGCCCTGGTTGCTGTTGAAAAGGACGCCTCAGGTAAGGCCCTTGACCTGGCCCTGGCCTACGCTAAGGCAATGGGTGCAACCCGTGCAGGCGTTATTGAAACCACCTTCAAGGAAGAGGCCGAATCTGACCTCTTCGGTGAGCAGGCTGTTCTCTGTGGCGGTGCCTCACAGCTGATCCAGTACGGCTTTGAAACCCTGACCGAAGCTGGCTACCAGCCCGAAATCGCCTACTTTGAGGTTCTGCACGAGCTCAAGCTCATCGTTGACCTGATGATTGAAGGCGGCATCGCCAAGCAGCGCTGGTCCATCTCTGACACCGCTGAATACGGCGACTACGTCTCTGGCCCCCGGGTTATCACCCCCGAGGTCAAGGAAAACATGAAGGCTGTTCTAGCTGATATTCAGGACGGCACCTTCGCCAAGCGCTTCATGGAAGACCAGGCAGCTGGCGGCCCCGAATTCAAGGAACTGCGTGCCAAGGGTGAAGCCCACCCCATCGAGGCCACCGGCCGCGAACTGCGCAAGCTCTTTGCCTGGAACAACTCTGTTGACGCTGACTACGTTGACGGCTCAGTTGCCCGCTAAGAAGGCAGACCAAGGCCAACCAAAGGCCTACTGATCTGATAAGAGCCGGTTACCCCAGTCCAAAAACAAGGCCTGAGGTAACCGGCTCTTGCCAAAGTCAGAACCACCTGCCCGGTAGAATAGGTTCAGTTGGGTCCCTTCCAGCCGTAGGGTGAACTGGAAAGAAAAGCCCAACCCCACACCCTGCCCCAGGCAGTAAAAAAATAAACCTTCAGCGGCGTCCTTAGGGTCCGAAGCGCCAGCTGTCCACCATAAAATACCTGTCACCTGCAATCTAAGGAAGCCACCTGTGACCGCAAAACCAGTTGTCCTTTTAGCTGAAGAACTTTCACCTGCCACCGTAGAAGCCCTGGGCCCAGACTTTGAAATCCGCTCCTGCGACGGGGCAAATCGCGAGGAACTGATTCCCGCCATTGCTGACGTGGATGCAATCCTGGTTCGTTCAGCAACTCAGGTTGATGCAGAGGCCATTGCGGCAGCCAAGAAGCTGAAGGTTATTGCCCGCGCCGGCGTTGGCCTGGATAACGTAGACATCAAGGCCGCCACCAAGGCCGGTGTCATGGTTGTCAATGCCCCCACCTCAAACGTAATCTCAGCAGCAGAACTGACCGTTGGCCACATCCTAGGCCTGGCCCGCAACATCGCCGCAGCAGATGCCTCCATGAAGGAGGGCCTCTGGAAGCGCTCAGCCTTCTCAGGTGTAGAACTCTACGAAAAGACCGTTGGCATTATTGGCCTGGGCCGCATTGGTGGCCTGGTTGCTGAACGTCTGAAGGCCTTCGGTACCGACATCATCGCCTATGACCCCTTTGTTACCTCTGCCCGGGCAGCAGCTCTGGGGGCAGAGCTGGTTGAACTAGATGAGCTGGTGGAGCGTTCTGACTTCATCACCATTCACATGCCCCGCACCCCAGAAACTCTGGGCATGATTAACGCTGAAAGCTTCAAGAAGATGAAGAAGACCGCCTACGTTGTCAACGTAGCCCGCGGTGGTCTGATTGATGAAGCTGACCTTGATGCGGCCCTCAGGGCCGGGCAGATTGCCGGTGCTGCCATTGACGTCTACGTTAAGGAGCCTGCTAAGAACGTGCCCTTCGTTGAGCTGCCCAATGTGGTAGCTACCCCCCACCTGGGAGCCTCAACCTTTGAAGCCCAGGAAAAGGCCGGCATCTCAGTTGCTAAGTCTGTGCGCCTGGCCCTAGAAGGGGACCTTGTGCCTGACGCTGTGAACGTAGCAGGTGGCGCCATTGATAAGGACGTTCGCCCAGGTGTTCCCCTGGCAGAAAAGGTAGGCCGGATCCTTACCGCCCTCGGTGAAGATGAGGCCCTGACCCGGGTTGAGGTTAAGATCGCCGGTGAAATCGCCAGCAAGGATGTTACCTCTCTGAAGCTCTCGGCCCTCAAGGGTGTCTTCACTGACGTTGTCTCTGATAAGGTCTCCTACGTCAATGCCCCCGTCCTGGCTGAACAGCGGGGGGTAGAAGTTGAACTGGTTACCACCACCGAAACTGACTACTTCAGGAACGAAACCATCCTGACCGGTGCCCTTGCTAACGGTGAGGTTGTTTCTGTAGCCGGTACCGTTACCGGCCCTAAGCTGATTGAGAAGCTGACCAATGTTAACGGCTACGACCTAGAAATTCCTATCAGTGACTACATGCTCCTGCTGGAGTACCAGGACCGCCCTGGCATTATCGCCGCCATCGGTACCCTGCTGGGCACTGCCTCTATTAACATTGCTGGGATGCAGGTATCTCGCAACGATAAGAAGGACGAGGCCCTCTGTGTTCTAGCCCTAGACTCAGCCCTGTCAGCTGAGGTACTGGATTCAATCCAGCGGGTTGTCAACGCCTCACGGGCAGCTAGCATCAACCTAGCAGACTAGCTCAAGGCTTACTTCAGGCCCCTGCTTCTTAGATGAGGCGGGGGCCATCTTTTGCTCTTTTTCCTGATGGGGGCAGGAATAAGCAAAAACTATGTAGTATGCTTAATGATTTCTAGCTCCAAAAAAAGCAAAGGATGAGCTGATGAAAGAGCAACTTCTTCTTCCCCGGCGGGCACTAGTCCCAGCACTAGCAGGCAGCCTAGCTGTCAGTCTGACAGCAGCCGAAGAAGCCCAGGCAAACAGCAGCGCAGTGCTTCACCCCTCCACCTACCTAGGGCGGGGCACAATCGCCCAGCGGCAGGTCTCAGCCATGCCCGTCCTGCCCCAGTCAGCCCAGATGGCAAGCTACCTGAAAAACCCTGCACAGCCGCTACGTCACCGACCAGTTCAAGGGAAAACTGCCCCTCAGCGCTAATGTTTTTGCCTATAACATCCCCATTCACGTGGTCAATAGCAAAAGCTCAACCCAGAACTATGAGTGGTTCTACAGCTATGATCCGCGGGTCAAATACCAGAGCGCAGAGTACAAGGCCCTGATGGGGGCTGAAAAGCCGGTCAAGATCCCCCTGCCCAAGAACTTTCAGATCCCCGGTGGGGGAGATAAGTCCATCGCCGTCTACGACCAGGGCACAGGCATCTGGCGCTCCTACTTCAACGTTACAAAAACAACAAGCGGCAACCATGCCGGTCAGTGGGTCTACAAGTCAGGCGGCTACATTAAAAACGCCAAGGCCCTGCCAGGTTCCGGCCACAACCTGCAGCTAACCGGCGGTACCAGCAGTGTAGTGGGAATGGCCAATGAACTGACCCAAATCGGTATTGATGAGGTTCTTGCTGGAAGGATCAATCACGCAGTCTCCTTCACCCTGCCCAATGCCCGCAGCGGCTACTCCTGGCCAGCCCGCCAGGGCGATGGGAACCTCACCGACGCCCTAGCCCCCTACCAGGGTCAGTGGTTCCGCATTGACCCCAAGGTCAACCTAGCCAGCCTAGGGCTACGGCCCCTGACCCTGATGATCGCCCAGGCCGTCCAGCGCTACGGTGGCTACGGCAGTGACCGGAACCTCTGGTGCATGGCCGCTAACTACGAGTACGACACCAGCCAAAGCGAAGCTAACCAGGGGAAGTCCCGCTGGTACACCCAGGTGCAGAAAAAATATGGGCAGGCTCCTGAAAACCTGCACGACTTCCCCTTCCAGCACCTACAGTTCGCTCCCAAGGACTGGAAGGGCGGCATCTAACTGCTAGCTCTTAGCCCTGCCCGACCTGCCCCCAGCCTGAAGGAGTCTGGGGGCAGTATTCGCTGTAGCTCACTTACACGGTAAAGTTGTAGCTATGACTTCTACCCCGTACTACATCACTACTGCTATTTCCTACCCCAACGGCGCCCCCCACATTGGGCACGCCTACGAGGTTATTGCCGCAGACACCCTAGCCCGCTTCAAGAAGCTTGACGGTTTTGACGTGCGCTTCATGACAGGTACTGATGAGCACGGGCAGAAAATGCAAACCACAGCTCAAAAGCAGGGCAAGACCCCCAAGGAACTAGCAGACGAAAACTCAGCCCGCTTCCGCGCCATGGCCGAACTGGTTGGCGCTGACTTTGACCGCTTTATCCGCACCACTGACGCAGACCACTACGCCGCCTCCCAGGCCATCTGGAAGAAGATGGAAGAAAAGGGCGATATCTACTTAGATAAGTACGCCGGCTGGTACTCGGTGCGAGATGAAGCCTACTACACCGAAGAAGAAACAGAAGTGCGGGACGGCGTCCGCTACGCTAGCTCAACCGGCACCGAGGTTGAATGGACCGAAGAGGAATCCTACTTCTTCCGCCTCTCCAAGTACGGCGATCGCCTGCTAGAGCTCTACTCCAGCCAGGGCTTCGTCTACCCAGAATCCCGCCGCAACGAACTAGCCGCCTTCATCAAAAACGGGCTCACCGACCTATCGATCTCCCGCACCACCTTCGACTGGGGCGTTCCAGTACCGGGCAACGAAAAGCACGTCATGTACGTCTGGGTTGACGCCCTGACCAACTACCTGACCGGCCTAGGCTACCCCGATACCGAAGGGGAGCTCTTTGAAAAGTACTGGCCAGCTAACCTACACCTAATCGGTAAGGACATCACCCGCTTTCACGCCATCTACTGGCCGGCCTTCCTCTGGTCAGCAGGCCTAGAACTACCCGAGAAGGTCTTTGGCCACGGCTTCTTGCTCGTTGACGGGGAAAAGATGAGCAAGTCTATTGGCAACGTGGTAGACCCAGCAGACCTGGTAGCCAGCTTCGGCCTAGACCAGCTGCGCTTCTTCCTGCTGCGGGATGTCTCCTTCGGCCAGGACGGCTCCTACTCAGCTGAAGGCATTAAGAACCGGATCAACTCAGACCTGGCTAATGACCTGGGCAACCTGGCCCAGCGCTCCCTATCCATGGTGGCTAAGAACTGCGAGGGTAAGGTACCTGCCTACGGTCCCTTCAGCCCAGAAGATACCGCCATGCTTGAGATGGCAGCTGCCCTCTACGAGCCAGTGCGCGCTGACTTTGATGAGCTGGCCTTCCACCGGGCCCTGGAAAGAATCTGGCAGGTAGTGGGTGAAGCTAACCGCTACTTCACCGCCCAGGAACCCTGGAAGCTACGGAAGACCGACCTGGAGCGGATGAACACCGTCCTCTACGTGACCGCTGAGGTGCTGCGTACCGTTGCCATCCTGGCCCAGCCGGTGATGCCTAGCTCTATGGGTAAGCTCCTAGACCTTCTGGCTGTTGACCCCCACAAGCGTCTCTTCGCAGACCTAGATCAGGCCTTGGTTCCCGGAACTGAGCTGCCGGCACCTGCTCCGATCTTCCCCCGCTATGAAGAACCTAAGGACCAGTAGACTAGATCCCTAGCTTCAGCGAGCTCAGTGGCTCTTGAAGCTAGAGAAAGGGCAGGGGCCGCTAGAAAACCTATGAGTGTTTTCTAGTGGCCCCTGCCCTGTGGGTAAGACCTCTAGCTACTTAGCTTCAAACCAGCCTAGATGGGTGGTTCGGTAGTAGAGCTGCTGGGCTAGGGCCACATAACCCCAGCCATTGAGGTGAAAACCATCGGCGGCATAGAAGCTAGGGGGGATTTTTCCCTCATCGTAGGCGGCCCGATCCTCATCAGAAGCCCAAACCCCAGAGCCAGAGAGGGCCCCATAGCGCAGCCAGGCCTCTTGGGTGGTCTCCCTCATGAAAAGCTCAGGGTTCACAAAACGATCCCCATACACCCCCTTAGCCCAGGCATTATAGGCATCCACCTGCTTGGCCATGGCCGAATCCCGAGCATCCCACTGACCCCTAAAATGCCCCATGACTAAGGTTCTCTCAGGGGCTAGATCATAGGAAAGCTGGGTATCTTCCTTAATCTGCTCAAACTCATCAAGATTATTGCGGCCAATCTGAATCACGTGGTAGCAGGCCCGGCTGACCATCTCCTGGTAGGAATGGAACCAGCTGGCAGGGCTAGAGGCCGGTGCATAGACCTCAGCCCCATCAAGAGTGCGGGTAAAGCTGTAGCTACCCTCAGCATCCCCAGCGGTCAAAACACCGGGGACGTCCCCCACCAGGCCAGGAACCTGGGCAGAAGGACCCCAGGCAACCTGAGACCCCTCAGCAAGAGTCACCGGAACAGAACCCGTTGCCGGAATCTTATCCTGGGGGAAAACCAGCTGATAGGTGCGGGCCCCCACCCCCCGGCGGGCAGCAATCATTGTAGAAGTATCACCCCCGCGGCCAAACTCCAGCACCGGAATCCCCAGGTAATCCCTCAAAAGATGGGCCAAAGAGGCGTTATAGCCCTGGGGAACCCCCTGGTCAGCATGGGCACCATCAAAGGAAGAAGAACCCCAGAGAGCCAAAGAGGGGCCAGTCACCGTAGGGTAGTGGTAGTCTTCTGGGAAAAGAGAGAGGGCCGTTTGCGCCTGGGCAGCAACAAAGTTAGCTGACACTCCCGTAGCGACCGTTGCAGCACCTGTCAGGGCTGCCAGGCGCACAAGAGAGCGACGGCTCGTTTGAAGACCGGGGTTCTGGGCTAAAGTCATACGGGGCTAGGCCAACTTTCTGTGATGAGGAATTCTCAAAAACAAGGAAGATATCTTAAAGCTACCTCTAGATACTAGTTAGAATTGAGGCTGATTACCTAGAGAGGATGCCGTGTCATTACTTAAGAATAACTGTGCAAATGGTCTAAAACTTGGGGGATTCCTTTCCCTTCTGGTCCTAACAGCCTGTAGCCAGCAGCCACAGAATTTTAATGACTTGACAGCCCAAAACGCCCGTGACGAACACCTCCAAGCCCTAGAAGGCTGGATTTACCCCTCCACTGAGGCTGAAGAAGCCCGCCGGGCCTTCGTAGAACGCTGCGTGAGCAACCTAGGGGGCCACTACCAGGAACCGGCCCAGGTACACAGCCTTGAAGAAGAGGTCTACACCGGCAGAAGCACCCAAGAACTCAAGGACTCCGGCTACAGCCCCCTGCCCCTGGCCACAGAACCAGCTACAGCCAGCTTCGACCAGGCCGGCCTAGATGCCTACCTGGGCAAGGAGGGGCAGACCTTCACCGTTAACTTTATGGACTACTCCACCGGCCCCATTAACTCGGCAGGTTGCATGGCCCAAAGCTACCAGTACATCTACGGGTCAGCCGAACTGGGGCTCAAAACCGCCCTGCTAGCACCCCGCTTCGGGGCAGCTATCGAAGAAGCAGTTCGAACAGACTCAAAATACCAGGCCCTACAAGAAGCCTGGGCTCGGTGCATGAACCAGGCTGGCTTTCCACAGGTCAGCTCAGCAGACCAGGCCTCTTATCAGGCCAGCCTGCTAGGGGCTGATCAGGCAGAAAAAATGCTGGCAGCAGATATTACCTGCCGGGAAGAAAATGATTATGACCAAACAATCAGCCAGGTCAAAAATTCTTATTATGAGGCTGTCTACCAGCGGCTGAGGCAGTTCTCAAAGGATTTTGAAACCGCCTCAACTACCTCCCAGGAAAAGATCGCTGCTGACGCACAAGACCCCAAATCCAGTAGTGAAGTTACCCTACCGACCACAAGCCCTAGCCCCAGCGCCTCCTAGGCCCTGAGCCTGGGCTGACCGCACTATGAACACATACCTTTTTCTCTCCACCTACACCCGATAGGCTAGTACCCATGCAGTACAT
>JAXDRN010000014.1:0-6798 GCA_034090985.1 Rothia sp. (in: high G+C Gram-positive bacteria)
CCGACCGGTAACCCTGGAACCCTCTTCTGGGCCGGTAAAAAGGTGGCTGTCATCTGCGCCGATGGAGCCCTTGAACTCACCCAAGTGCAGCCTGCTGGTAAGAAAATGATGAACGCCGCCGACTGGGCGCGCGGTCAGGGCACCGCCCTGGCAGAAGGGAAAGTGGTGCTGGTATGAGCATGAATGCAGGCGGACGCGGCTCAGGCGGCCGATCCAACAGCGGTAAAGGCCGAGCTGGAGCTAACCGTTCTGGCGCTAACCGAGCTGGCCAGGGCAGAAGCGGGGCCCGAAAGCGCGACGACCGCACCCAGCAGGGGCAGCCCGGGGGCACCCCTAACCCCCGCGGCTCCCGCGGCAACCGCAACCCCGGTGGTGAGCCCCAGGCTAAGCGCGGTGGTGGGGGAGAGACCCGCCGTAACTCCAAGGGGCACGAGCGCAACCGCAAGGCGGTGAAGGACCGGGCGTGTTCGGCGTCCGCTCCCTCTCAGCGTGCCCGCACAGCAGATAGGGCCCGTGCAGTCGCCTTCGAGGTGCTAAGCGCTGTTGCCCTGGAAGACTCCTACGCTAACTTGGTGCTGCCCAAGGCGATTCGCTCCGCCCGGCTGGATGCCCGGGACGCTGGCTTTGCCACCGAACTGACCTACGGCACCCTGCGCAACCAGGGCACCTACGACGCAATTTTGTCTCACTGCGTTGACCGCCCGGTAGAGAAAATCGGCACCAAGATTCTGCTGGTACTGCGCCTGGGCGTGCACCAGCTGCTGGCTATGCGGGTGCCCGACCATGCCGCCCTCAACCAGACGGTAGCCCTGGCCCGGGCTGAGATTGGCACCGGCCCGGCTAACTTTGTCAACGCCGTGCTGCGCCGGGTCTCTGAGCGCACCCCAGAAGACTGGTACGCCCTGATTGCCGAAGAAGCCCCCGATGAGCTTCACCGCCTGGCCCTTGAGAAGTCTCACCCGGCCTGGATTGTTCGCTCCTTCCGGCAGGCTCTGGTAGCCCACGGGCGCTCTGCCAGTGAGCTTGAGGCCCTGCTTGAGGCCGATAACGCCTCACCTGTGGTGAACCTGGTGGCCCTGCCCGGCCTGGGCAACCTGGATGAGGCCCGGGCTGCCGGTGCCCAAGAGGGCCCCCTGCTAGAGGGCTCAGCCTTCTACTCGGCAGGGGATTTGGCCCGCCTAGAGTCGGTGCGGGAGGGTGTCGTCCGCGCCCAGGACGTTGGCTCCCAGCTGGTAGCCCGAGCCCTAGCTGCCGCCCCCCTGGAGGGTAGCGACAGCAACTGGCTTGACCTTTGCGCTGGCCCCGGCGGTAAGGCTGCCCTGCTTGCTGCCCTGGGTGCCCAGCGTGGTGCCCGCCTGCTGGCTAATGAAGCTGCCGACCACCGGGCTGAACTGGTACGCCGCTCCCTGGCCCCTCTGCCCTCTGAAAGCTACTCGGTGCTAGCTGCTGATGGCCGCCAGATCGCCCACACTGTAGCTGAGGGCAAGAGTCTGCCTGAGGGTATGCCTGCTGCTGTGCGCTTTGACCGGGTGATGGTTGATGTTCCCTGCTCCGGCTTAGGTGCCCTGCGCCGCCGTCCTGAAGCCCGCTGGCGCAAGAGCCCGCGGGATATTGCTGAACTGCTACCCCTACAGCTTGACCTCTTTAGGGCAGCTGCTGCTGTGACCCGCCCCGGTGGTTTGATTGCCTATGTGACCTGCTCACCCCATATGGCTGAAACCCAGAGCATTGTGCACGATATTCTGCGCAAGGTTGATGTGACCCTGCTTGATTCTGCTGAGGCTCTACGGGCCGTTGCTCGTAGGGACCAGGCGGGGGCGTCCGCCCTATCTGGTGAACTGGACCCGGCCTTTAGCCCGGAGGCCCCCAAGGGGGTCAGCCTGGCTGAGGGGGCTAGTACCGCCCAGCTTTGGCCGCATGTTCACGGCACTGACGCTATGTTCTTTGCCCTCTTCCGTAAGAACTAGCTGCCTTTAGAAGAAGCGCTCAGGAGCCTGTGGCCCTGTAGAAAAAGACCTCATACCCTGCTGAGGGTATGAGGTCTTTTAGCTTAGCTGGCCTTTTCTAGCCCGGGGGCTAGAGGACCATGGCAGCTACCCAGCCTGCCAGCAGCAGGGGAAGGTTGTAGTGGATGAAGGTGGGAATGACCGAGTCACGGATGTGATCGTGCTGGCCATCAGCGTTCAGACCAGCGGTGGGGCCCAGGGTTGAGTCTGAGGCCGGGGAGCCGGCATCGCCTAGGGCACCTGCGGTACCGATAATTGACACTGTAGCTAGGGGTGAGAAGCCCAGGGCCAGGCAGAGGGGAACGTAGATGGTGGTGATGATGGGCAGGGTAGAGAAGGATGAACCAATACCCATGGTCACAATCAGACCTACTACCAGCATGGCCATGGCGGCTGCGGCCTTATTGCCAGCAAAGAGGTCAGCTACGGTAGTGACCAGGGGGTCTACATCGCCGGTGGCGTCCATAACAGCAGCGAAACCCTGGGCTGAGATCATGATGAAACCGATCAGGGCCATCATGCGCATACCGGCGGTAAAGACGTCATCGGCCTCCTTCCATTTGACTGCACCGGTGACCATGAAGATGGTGAGGCCAACCAGGGCGCCGACCAGCAGGGAGTTAGCTTCGGTGCCCAGAGTCTGCATGATGACCTGAACAAGGAAGGTTGCGATAATAGCTACAAGGGCAACAATGACGTTGAACTTCTTGACTTCGGTGCTGGCTGTCTCGGTGGGAGCTAGATCGACAGTTTGGTAGGTGCGGGGCTTGCGGTAGCTAAAGAAGACGGCAATGAGTAGGCCGATGACCATGCCCAGGGCGGGGATAGCCATGGCGGTCATGACGTTGATACCGCTGGTGTTCAGGCCGGCCTGTTCAATGTTGCCCAGCAGAATGTCGTTGAGGAAGATCGCACCAAAGCCTACCGGCAGGTACATGTAGGTGGTGACGAGGCCGAAGGTGAGCACACAGGCAATCAGGCGGCGGTCTAGTTTGAGCCGGTTAAAGACGGCCAGTAGGGGCGGAATGATCAGGGGAATGAAGGCGATATGAACAGGGATCAGGTTCTGGGACATGATCGACATGGCCAGAATGCCGGCCAGTAGCATCCACTTGACGGTGAATTCAACCCGATTCTTACCTTGGCTGCTTTCAACACCGACCTTGGCAATAATGCCGTTGGCAAGGAGCTGGGGCAGGCCCGAGCTGGATACCGCCATGGCAAAGGCACCCAGTAGGGCGTAGGAGAGGGCCAGCATGGCGCCGCCGGAGAGGCCTTCTTGATAGGCAACCATGGTGCCATCCAAGCCCAGCCCGCCCAGTAGACCACCCACGAGAGCTCCAATGAAGAGCGCGAGGACGACGTGGACGCGTACTGCAGAGAGGATGAGCATGACCAGGACTGCGAGCAGAACCGAGTTCATCGTGTTCCTAACCGTTGAATAAGTATGTAAAAGACTGTATAAAGTTTAGTCCCCCTGCCCTCTACCACCGGCCCTCATACCAGCAGGTGGACTGTGATAGGGCTTGCTTTTACCTAGCTGGGGGCAGGCAGGGGATAGGATGGGAAGAAAAAAGATGAAAAGGTGTACACCATGACCTGCCTGATTAACCCCTCAATCCTAAGCGCAGACTTCTCCCGCTTGGGGGAGGAACTAGCCGCTATCTCCACCGCAGATGCCGCCCACATTGATGTGATGGACGGCCACTTTGTGCCCAACCTGACCTGGGGCCTACCGGTGGTCAAGCGCCTCAAGGAGGTCTCACCTATTCCTTTTGACGTTCACCTGATGATTGAGGACGCTGACCGCTGGGCCCCCTCCTACGCTGAGGTTGGCTGTGAGTCGGTCACCTTCCACGCTGAGGCCGCTATTGCCCCTATCAAACTGGCCCGGACCCTGCGTGAAAGCGGGGCGAAGGCGGGCATGGCCCTGCGCCCGGCTACCGGGGTAGAGCCCTACCTGGATATGCTGACCGAGCTTGATATGCTCCTGATCATGACCGTGGAACCGGGCTTTGGCGGCCAGGCCTTCTTGGATGTCACCCTGCCCAAGATTAGGCGGGCAGCTGCCGCGATTGAAGGTTCAGACGCTGAGGTGATTGTGCAGGTGGACGGTGGCATTACCGAAGAAACCATTCTGCGCGCAGCAGAGGCCGGGGCCACCTGCTTTGTGGCCGGCTCCTCCGTCTATGGGGCTGAAGACCCCCAGGCCGCTATTGCGGGCCTGCGCCGGGCTGCATCCGCCCACCAGCACTAGGCCACCCTTAGGCCGCCCTTATTAGGTAGCGGGCAGGTTCTGTTCTGCTCGCTCAGCTGCCTGCTCATTGCCCATGGCGCGGTGAATGGTGGCCAGCATTCTGTAGTAGGCGGTGGCGTCCTCTGAGCCTGCTGCCAGCACCGGCTTAGCCAGGGTGAGCACGTTCAAGGCCTGCTTGCCCTGGCCCTCGTCCAGTAGTTTCTGGGCGCCTTTCACAGCCCGGGCAACAGCCTGCTGGGGCTTGCGCTTGACCAGGTGCGCCACAGCACCGTGCTCCTGCTTGAAGGTTGTATCGCGTTTTTGAATGTTGGCCGGTTTAGCGTCAGACACAGCTCACCTTAGGGTCGAAATCTTGCTTCTTTCCCCTCAAGTCTAGCGACTCCCTGCGCGGTGCTGGTGAGCTATCCCCTATGAGTGAATCCGTATGTGATTTCTTCTCGATGAACACAGATACATGTGGCAGGGAATCTGGTAGCTCAGCACGAAAGTCTATTGAGTATGGGAGCAGCTGACCAGGCTCATGACCCCACCCACCTGGTGAAGGAAACCCTCAAGAAAATTTTAGTTTTTTATGTAGCTTCTTGACTGAGGTGTGTTCATAGTGATAAGGTTCAGAGAAGCAAGAACCAATCTTGATACCCAAGTTTCAGCTAAAGGTGGCTGACCAAGCACTCAAGGATTACATCATGTTCAATATTGGAAAATGTATCTCTCAGGTAGCAATTGCATCACTTGCGCTCTGCGCGCTTCCTGCTCTTAGTGTTTCTGAGGCTCATGCCAGTTCCTCAGAAACTGCCCCCGCGTTTGCGCGTTGCGCTCCAATGGCTTCCCCACTAGAGTCATTTCCAGCCTCATCGACTCTCTATTTCAAGGTTAACGATGAGATTCAGTGTGGCAGATCAATTCCAACATCTTTACTTCTTTCAGTACGTGTAGTAAATATTTCAAAGTTCACAGTTCGCTTTGAGGGAGGAAAACTAAGAGATCCTCAAACACGCTGGTACATTGAAAGAGATTACGCCGGTCATGGTGGAAGTTACTGGAAGCTAAAGAGTCCAGGTTCAAACCCAACCATATACTCTATCAGGGCAGACTGGACCATACGCTAATATTACCAAAAAAATAATTGGAATGATGCAGGCCGGCAAGGACTGCCGGCCTGCGCGTTCCATTTATTGGGGCAATGGTTCGATGGGAATGAACATAAATTTATGGCAGTTTTACATGGAGGCTGAGGTTCAAATTGTATTCAATTACGTATCTACCCTACCCTCACTCGCTCGGTGACTTCTGTGGGAAAGAAGGGATTCCAAGTGGCGTCATCGCTGCGCAAAATAAAGACAGCCTTAATATCTATCTGTTTGAGTTAATACCAATAGATATGAATAATTTAGAGTTAATTGTAATTGACTATAAAAAAAATTCAGCAACCACAGAGTACTACCTTAGCCTAAAAGATTCAGGTTTTGTATCATTTACAAATCCTTCCAGAGATAGCGAATTGAAGATAGCCGAGCATTCTCTAAGTCGAGGAATCTACAACAGGTACTACGCCGAAGATTCGCAAATTCATTTCTCCAACTTGACAAAGAGTCTAGTTGACTATTTGCAAAAACATGTCGATGTATTCAGCATTTCCCACCAAGGAATATCAAATTCTATCGTTGAGTGGGATCTATCTAAAATTCTAAATGATTATTTAGTAGTTAATGAAGAAAACTTTGAAGAAAGATTTAATCAGTGGTTTATATTAGATGATGGCATTATTTATATTTACCCTCCGGAAGAGATTTTGCTGAATGGGAATGATTCTATCTCATCAACTCAGTTTGGGTACTTGGCTGAAGTTCGAGGTGATTGTTCCGGTGTTATTAAGTTCTCGGAAAATAATCCGCCCCGTTTCTGGTCCTCTCCTCTATCAACTGGACTAGTAGAGGGAACTCTAATCTCAGAGATCCCTCGTCTTGCTCCTCTAAAAAATTTTCTTAACACATATGTAAGGCGAATTTCAGAAGATTCCATCTAACGCTATTAAATGCTAACTATATACCTTGAGGCTTATTCATAAGGGTAGGTGAAGCAGGTTCACAGCGAAGCTGCTGGCTCGGATGAAGTGACCGGGTGCGAGCGTGCGAGCACTCATGAGGGCACGGAATCCGCCGCAAGGCGGGGCGTGAATCGCTGGTGATGAGCACCGAGATTCCGAGCGCGCGAGGAAAATAAATCTCGGTGCGAATCTGGCGAGCCTGCGAGCCAGCTAGCGAACCAGGCGAGAGGGTCGGCAGATGAAGCGAAGCGGGTGCGTCAGCACTCAAGAGCGAGCGGAATCACCTGAGCTTGCGAAGGTGTGAGCCTGCGGAACCCCCTATGAATAAGCTTCAGTAAAAGCTAACTAGGTTGAAGTTTTAGTTAGCGTGTAGCTCGCTGTTCAGCTCAACAGTCTTATTGGCCCGAGGCAGAACCTCAATTGCACCAGAAACAGAATTGCGGCGGAAAAGCAGGTTATTCTGACCAGAAAGCTCTAAGGCCTTAACA
>JAXDRN010000015.1:0-5239 GCA_034090985.1 Rothia sp. (in: high G+C Gram-positive bacteria)
CGGTCAGCAAGTTGAGGCAGGTAGGTAACTAGGGTAGACTTTTCACGTTTGGTGACGTGTCCGAGCGGCCGAAGGTGCAACACTCGAAATGTTGTGTACGGTAACCCCGTACCGAGGGTTCAAATCCCTCCGTCACCGCCAACCATAAAAACCCGTTTCACCTAGTCAGAGCTAGGGGGAACGGGTTTTTTCATGCCTGAAAATGGCTTCTTGACAAAAATCTGACAAAAAAATGTTGAGCAAGTCGGCACTAATGCGGGCTGTGGGTGCCCCTGCTGCGGGCCGGGCTTCGAGGTGCTGGCCGAGGACTGGGAGGGTGTCAGCGAGCGCGGGCCGGGGGGCGAGATGGGGCGGACGCGGATAAATGGCGGTGGTGGGCGCTGGTGGCGTGTCTGCGAGCGCTTGATTAACCTGTGCGGGTTCTGTATCGTTGCAGTTACAACGGGCTGGTTACCAGAACGTTGCCAGCATAGGCCCCCGCTTTTGGGGGCCTATTTATTTGCCCCTAGGGTTCCCACGTCCAAGCATGAACGGTCATATCTTTGAGTAAGGCTTGCAGCTGCTCACGGGCTTTCTGCGCTTTGGGGTGACGTTCATAGGGCACCGCTTGAAAACGCCTGTAGAGGTAAACGCCTATGTCTATTGCTTGAAGCCCTGGTGCTAGGCGTGAGTCGAGGAACTGGATATGCGGCGCTAGGTGTTCCAGATGGCTGGGCCTGTACCCGCCCGTTGAGTGCTGCTGATAACCTGCGAATTGGGCTTGCAGCTCAGTTTTGGTGTCTACTACATCGGCATAGAGCAAGACGGGTTCTCTTTGCCCTGTTCGTTTTGCGTGCTCATTGACGCGTTCTAGGGCGTGTTGAAGCGCTAGGGCGTGGGGCGGGTCTGGGTATTTGTAACGTGCGTTTAGGCGGTTTACGTCTATGCCCCGGAAGATAAATTTAACGTTCTCTTCATGCAGGATAGTTAGAACCTGTTTGATGATGTAGTTAGCTTCCCTGTGCTTTCCTCTGAGAGGTTTCCATTTACCGGCCCCGCCTAGTATTTCGTGGGCGTGCAGTTCGGCGTTGGCGGGCAGGTTGTGGTATTCGATTTGGCTGTCTAGGAACTGGATCAGTCTTTGGTCTACTCGTTCCCAGCTATGTTCTTCTGCTACCGCGCACCCGAGGAAAAAGAGTTCTTGGGTGTAGGACTCGTCAATGTAGGCAACTAGAGGCATGGGATAAGACTAGCGTTAAAGCGTGGTGAGTTTAGGCACGGGTCTTTTGCGGGCAACGTTGTCTGCGAGCGCTCGCAAATGGTGGGGGTCTGCTATTCTGCTCGTTGCGGTGACCGTGGGTGCTGGTGACGTCAGGGCAGGTGTTGGGGGTGTGGCTAGGGGGTCTTTTAGGGTTCAAATCCCTCCGTCACCGCCAGAGGTAAAAACCCGTTCCCCCTAGTGAAAGCTAGGTGGGGCGGGTTTTTTCTTGCTCAAAACAAGGGGTGGTAGCTTTTAACTATGCGTACTAAAGTTCTTGAACACCCCCTGGTTGACCATAAAATCACAGTTCTGCGGGATCAGAATACTCCCTCACCGACCTTCCGGCAGCTGGTGGATGAGCTGGTAACCCTTCTTGCCTACGAGGCCACCCGGGAAATCCGGGTTGAACCTCGTGAGGTTCAGACCCCGGTTGCCCGCACTCTTGGGTCTCATATTGCTAGCCCCCGGCCCCTGATTGTTCCCATTCTGAGGGCTGGCCTGGGCATGTTAGAGGGCATGACCCGGCTGATTCCCACCGCTGAGGTTGGTTTCTTGGGCATGGCCCGCAATGAAGAGACCCTGGATATTGTGACCTATGCGGAGCGTCTGCCTGAGGACCTGACCGGCCGGCAGGTGTACGTTCTTGACCCTATGCTGGCAACCGGTGGCACTCTTATTGAGGCCATTAAGTTCCTGCGGGCCCGGGGGGCCGATCATATTACCTGCATCTGTATTCTGGGTGCCCCTGAAGGTATTGCCGCCCTAGAAGAAGGGGTTGCTGGCCTTGAGAACATTGACCTTTTCCTTGCCGCCCAGGATGAGCGGCTTAATGAGAAGGCCTACATTGTGCCGGGTCTAGGGGACGCCGGTGACCGGCTCTACGGGGTTGCCCACTAGGAGGGATTGTCTTTGCAAGGGGAAGTTGGCCTAGGCTCCCTGCCAGCTTCCGCTAGCTTTTGCGGGGCCTTCTGCTAGCTGGCCTATCTCAGATAGGGAAATTCTCTCCCCTTGGGTGGGCCAGCTGGGGTAGGCTAAAGAATTATACAAAAATCAAGCGGTTGCTACTTGCTTTTAAACTAGATTAGGGCAACGATTAATTATAGACAGTCTTAGCTCTCTTAACGGGGCTTACAGTCTAGGGACCACACGCTTAGATGATCGACTCACCCGAGGAGAAGGCCCACTATGTCAGGTACACCGGGATATGTTCATATCTCTCAGCGTAATCGTCTGGCCGCCCAGCGCCAGCAGACCCAGGCTGGCCGTCACTCTGCCCGCCAGCAGCCTACCAATCTACGGCCTATGACCTACAAACCAGAAGCTCAGCGGCCCCTGGCCCAGGAAAACGAGGCCCGCGGCTTTGTGATCTATGTTGGTTTAAGCGAAGAAGCTGCCGCCCAGCATGGAACCTCACTGGTTCGGATTGTCCAAGACACCCGGGCCTATGTTCAGAACCAGGTGCCCGGTGCTGAGTCCTACGCCGCTGTAGCTCTAGCCCCCCTACAGGCCCAGGGCAGCGACCTAGAGGTAGTGCGCAACGCCCTTGGAGACCCCACAGCCCTGCACTACCACCCCGAAACGGCCCCCCTGCCTCCTGCCCAGCAGGCCCAGGACGACTACAAGCCGGTTCATACCGTCGGCGTTCTGATTGACCTGTCCCGCAGGGAAGTCTACCTAGATGCTGAGCTGCTGAACCTGACCTACAAGGAGTTTGAGCTCCTTAACTACCTGGTAGAGAACGGGCAGCGGACTGTAGCCCGTGAGGAGCTACTGACTAACCTCTGGAAGGACGCTGAAGAGGTTCCCAACGAGCGGACCATTGACGTTCATATCCGCCGGCTTCGCTCTAAGCTGGGCCGACTCTCTAACACGGTGCGGACCGTCCGCGGCCAGGGCTACCGCTTCTATGAGCACCCTGAGGTTGTTGTCTGGGCTGCCCCAGAATACTCCATCTAAACCCTCGGCCTCAAGGGGCAGGTAGAGTAGAGGCTATGACCAACCTGCCCCTTCATAGCACCCTGATTGGCTCCGGGCCCCACAAGGCTGTTTTTCTGCACGGCCTGCTGGGGCGCGGAAAGAACTTTACCCGCATCGCCAAGGACCTAGGTCCCGGTCTTCAGATGCTTCTGTTGGATTTGCCCAACCACGGGGCCAGCCCCTGGACAGACAGCTTTGACTACCGGCAGATGGCTGACCAGGTAGCTCAGAACCTTGAAGATTTCGCGGCCGGGCAGCCTCTGACCCTCATTGGTCACTCAATGGGGGGTAAGGTAGCTATGCTTCTGGCCCTCAGGCACCCCCACCTGGTTGATCGCCTGGTGGTCATTGATATAGCCCCCGGTCCTTCTAAGGGAAGTTTTGAGCCCTTGATGGATAGTATGCTGGCCCTGCCGATTGGGACCTATAAGACCCGCTCCCAGGCTGAGGCTGACTTAGCCCCCCAGGTGCCTGCGGCCCCGGTGCGTGCCTTTCTTTTGCAGAACCTGGTCCTTTCTGATCAGGGTAACTACTGGGAGCCTAACCTTCAGCTTCTGCGCCGCCAGCTAGCAGATATTATGGGCTGGCCGGGGGCTGAGGGCTCCTTTCCCAAGCCGGTGCTCTGGATCGCTGGGGGAGAATCCCCCTACATCACAGAAGAGGACCTAGAGCCTATGCGTCGCCTCTTTCCCCTGGTGCGCCGGGCCCAGATCAAGGGCGCTGGGCACTGGGTACACTCCCAAAAACCCCAAGAAACTGTTTACCTGCTCAAGACCTTCTTGGGCCTAGCTGCCGAGGAGGGCTGATGACTACCTTTTCCCTCAACCCCACAGGGGAGCGGACCCTGCTGCTGATGCGCCATGCAGAGGCTGACTGGGGCCTAGATGACTTTAACCGGCCCCTAACCCAGCGCGGTAGCCAGCAGGCCCAGCAGGCCGGTAACTGGCTTGCTGAGCAGGGCCTGCTACCAGAGATGATTATTTCTTCAGCTGCCCTGCGCACCCGCCAGACCACTGTTTGGCTCTCCCACTCTCTGGGGGAGAAGGCCCCAACAGCCAGCCTAGATGAGCGCCTCTACAACGCCCCTGCCTCTAGCCTGCTGTCAGCCCTGAACCGGGTCCCTGCCGGGGTCCAGTCCCTGCTGCTCATTGCCCACCTGCCGGGGATCCAGGATCTAGCCCTGCAACTGGCCCACCCTGAGTCTGACTATGAGGCCCTGATGGATGCCTCCTATGCTTATAGCCCCTCGTCTTTGGCCTGCTTCAGCTACGGGGGGGATTGGGCTAGCCTCTGGGAGGGTGAGGCTAGGCTGCGGGCCTTTGTGAGCTTCTAGGCAGAAAAATAACCCCCTTTTTTCCTGAGCCTGTCAGTGAAAAAAGGGGGTTTATTCCTGGCGGAGACGGGGGGATTTGAACCCCCGGTCGAGTTTAACCCCGACCCTTCATTAGCAGTGAAGTCCATTCGGCCGCTCTGGCACGTCTCCAAGTGCTAGTGTTCGAACCCGTCAACCTGGTTCTGCAACACAGCTCTACCAATAATAGCGGAAAAAAGGGGAGGGGTCAAAAACCTCAAAGTTTTCAGAACAACAGGGCCAGTCTAGGCCGCTCCTAAGGCTGAGTTGGGCGGCTGAGGGGAAAGAAAAATCCCCGATCCAGCTCAGTGGGTCGGGGATTCAAGCCTTCAAAAAAGGCCAGGAGCGGATGGTGTGGGATTTGAACCCACGAGACGGGGTTACCGCCTACTGGTTTTCAAGACCAGCTCCTTCGGCCGCTCGGACAACCATCCAGCGTGCTGAGCACTCAAACAATACTACACACCCAGCATAACTTTGCAAAACATAACCGGTGTGTGCTCACTCTCGTTAGAGTGGGAGTAAGAGAAAACTAAGGAGCAAGTATGCGTGCAATACGGGAAATAGATCACGGTGGGCCAGAGGTTCTGGTAGTGAGTGACGCCCCCCACCCCGCTGCTGAGCAGGGGCAAGTGGTACTCAAGGTTGCTGCTAGCGGCATTAACCGGGCC
>JAXDRN010000016.1:0-25589 GCA_034090985.1 Rothia sp. (in: high G+C Gram-positive bacteria)
GCTGAGGAGCTGGCTGCTCAGGGTGAGGACGCCGACCTGGCGGCTAAGTTCGCCCCGGTGGCTGAGGCCCTGGCTGCGAACGAGGAAAAGATTGTGGCTGAGCTGCTGGACGCCCAGGGCTCCCCTGCCGACCTCGGCGGCTACTACAAGCCCGAGGACGCTAAGGCCTCAGCGGTGATGCGCCCCAGCGCTACCCTGAATGAAGTAGTGGATGGGTTGAAGAAGTAAGCCTTCCATATGAAAAGGCTCCGTAGGTATAACCTGCGGAGCCTTCTCGTTTACGAGGCTTTGGTCAACGCCCTCGATTATCAGTTTTCAGCAGTCACGCAGGCAGTCAGCGGCTCAGAGGACAGATGGGACAGGCTGAAAGCAGCTTCCTCGCGCAACCCAAGCAGCTGATGTTCCTCATTCCATAGAAGAAGAGGAGCACCGGCGTCCCTCCTCTCACCCGATGCGTCGCGTACCTGGCCGTCCGTCGCATCTAAGAACTCAAAGAGACGAGTTGAATCATGGTTCCAGAAATACCGGCTTTGCCCGTCGATTTTCAGTTGCACGCGCGTACCCCGCACAGCCATAATCGTAGCTTCCTGCCAGGTCATGTTCGACGCATTGATACCAATTGCCGGGACAATTCCGTGACCAGCCGAGTGTAGAACGCACCGCTGGCTAAGCGGCACCTTCTTCCGCTGGTCGGTGTGAGAAGAGTCTGAGGTAGCTTTTGCTGAAGCTAAAGACTTTGAAAAAGGGAAAAATGAAACCACAGAGGCCTCCTAGATAATCGCGCTTTCACCGCGCCTTCTGGCGGGTGACCGATTTTCCCTTGAGGGCACCGGCTGCGTCAGGCGGTTGCCAGCCAACAAGTCAAGGGGCTGAACGTTGGACTTCTGAATCGTGGCACCCACTCTAGCAGGCTCCCTCAGCAATATGCAAGAGGGCAAAGGCACTCAGTGGCCAGTAAGCAGGCAGGCAGAAAGAGCCCCTCACCCGCCAGCTATCAGAGCTAGGGGTGAAGGGCTCAAGCCAGGGCCTCCCAGAAATGAGGGAAAATAAGAAACCCTATTTCTTAGGCAGCAGGCAGCCAGGCTTATTCATTGCAAGGCTTGAACCATTAAAACAGGTAGGAATAGTGTAGGTTTGAGTTCCGTAACCCCTACCAGACATGGTCCTAATGCTACCATCAGGGCTAACCTCGCAGGCATTTCCAAGCCCACATTCGTCCCCGCCACCAACATAGGTGTTATTTACACCAATAATCGCGCCGCTTTGTGCATCAACAATAGGTGACCCGCTAGATCCAGACTGAACCCTACAACCTTCAGCGGTGTAGCGGATAGCGTCCTTCCAGACCCAGGGGCTTTCATGCAGCTCATGGGCAAAGCCATCAATCTGGCAGGAATAGGCCTTATTCCAGTAGGTGCTAGGAATCTGAATCTGAGTTCCCTGCTGGGGACGCTCAGTTGAGAAGGGGCGAATTTTTACCCCGCTGGCCTTAAGCTGGGCGTAGGTTTTATCCGTTTTCAGAATAGCGATATCGGTGTCATCCATGGTGGAGTAAACAATATCGGTTAGTTTACCCTTGGCAAGAACAGTTGGAGTCTCACCCCCGTAGAAGGATATTTCCTTGAAATATCCCTTATTGAAGAGCCAGAAAAGGGTGTGATTGGTAATAACCTCTCCCCTATCCAGGTAGCGGTCAAAGACAGGTTCAATGCAGTGGCCGTTAGTGAGAACCAGGGCCCGGTCGCTATCGCGGGCACCAGGTAGCTGAATAAGGGAGGCCGAACAGTTGTAGATTCCAACTGTTGAGTCGAAGGTTTGGTAGGTTTCTTGAGCCTGGGCTGCTGGTGCCCCAGTCAGGCCGACTGCGCCCGCCAGCAGGGCTGCTGCCGCAAGAACCCGGCCTTTCAGAGAAAATTTCCTGCTCATCTTGTGCTCCTTCGCTGGGCAGAAAGGGATGGGTGTTTGTGGTGATGCGCATCTACCACCCATCCTAGCTAGTGGCTGAAGATATTTCCAGACTTTTTCCAGACATGCTAGCTGTGACCTGGCCTTTTACCCTTTCGCCCTTCCTCACTCTGAGGGTTTACTAGGGGGCGACCTGTCAGCCAGCTGGCCCACTTCGACTGCCTCCAAGTAGGCAACTGGTCCCCCAGGGGTGGCTTAGGAGGCTGGTGCGTCCCCTCTTCTTCCCCACCTCAGCAGAGGTGGGTGAAAGGTGTGTAATAGTCAGTCAAAAAACAGACAAGTTGCCGGACAGGCTTGCGGGCAGGACTACAGGGGAGTACATCTGAGAAGTAAGAAACCTGAACAAAGACGTCCCAGGAGGCTTACTATGAAACACACACCCCGCAGCTTAGCTGGCACCAACAAGTTACCTACCCCTACCGGCGCTCTTCCTTCTGCTGCTTCTGCTTGGACTAGTTCTTGCACCGTGAGTCCAAGAATCGGCTTAACTGCCCTCACTCTGGCAGCCCTCTTACTGACCGGCTGTAGCCAGGAGAAGACTAGTAGTGCACCTAGCCCTTCTGCTACCGCTTCTTCTAGTAGTCCTAGTGATCAGGCAACTAGCACCCCTACTCCCGCTCCTAGCCCTAGCGAAAGCACCTCCTACTCCGGCGGGTCTAAGGACCCGGCTGGTGAGTATCGGCCAGCTGATGATCTGGGTCCCGCTCAGAATGTTCCTAGGCCGGTGGAGCCTGAGGGTATGAACATTGAGAGCGAGGAGGGACTGCAAAAATTCCTTTTCTACTGGAACGACACCATGAACTACGGAATTCAAACGGGAGATTTCACAGCAGCCCGACCGTTAGTTGATGAGTCCTTCACTCTTGATGTTGAATTTATGGATTTTGCGGCTGGGCTGTATGACGATGGTGGCTGGATTTCTGGCGGCTTGCGGCAGGTTGTTTTAGGGGAAGGTCTTATGGTCAATCAGGGCGATGGCTACTATACATGGGCAGGAAATTTAAATATTGACAACATAAAACTTCATCTTGATGGGGTTGAAGAGAGTTTTGACCATTCATCCACTTTGGGAACACCGATGTTTTACACGGTTAGATTTGATAATCACCAATGGAAAATTTACGATAGTGAAGAAATTGAGGCAAATTAATGCCCAGATAATTATGCACAACAGAAATATTCACTAATGCAATATTGGCAGCTCTTGCGTCTATTTTTATTTGTCAAGAACCATCATTTGCAACAAGTCGATCAATTGATATTGAATTAATCCCACTAATTTTCACCAGTGACAATCGTTCCATGCGCAGCTGAAAACGCCAGCACAATCAAAATAATGGCCCCAAACGACTTCGAAAACTCCCACAAAGACTCATTCGGAACCAGCTACTACTGCAAGGCCAAAACAACAGAATTGGCTGATGATGTGTGGGATGAGCTTGTCCACAGGTGGGTGAGAGGTACATAACAGTTAGTCAAAAAACAGGCAAGTTGCCGGGCAGGCTTGCAGGCAGAAGTTCAGACGAGTAAATCTAAGAAGTAAGGAACCTGAACAACGATGTCCTAGGAGGCTTAGCATGAAACACACACCCCACAACCTAGCAACCCGCACCCTAACCACACTGGCACTAGCAACCCTCCTACTGACCGGCTGCGCCCAGGAGAAAACCACTAGTGCACCTAGCCCTGAGGTTAGTCAGTCAACCTCTGCTGGTAGTTCTGTTAACAGTTCTACCAACAGTTCCAGCAACCAGGCAACTAGCAGCCCCACCCCCACTCCTACCCCTAGCGAAAGCATCTCCTACTCCGGCGGTTCTAAAGCCCCGGCTGGTGAGTCCCGGCCGGCTGATGATCTGGGCCCTGCTCAGAATGTTCCTAGACCGGTGGAGCCTGAGGGAATGAACATTGAGAGCGAGGAGGGCTTGTTTAAGTTTCTAGGCTATTGGAATGACTCAATCAATTTTGCAATTCAAACGGGAAATTATTCGTATGCGGAGCCGCTTCTCAGTGAAGAATTCACCAATGAAATATCTATACTTTCTAATATTTCTGTTTTGCACGATCGAGGCGGGTGGGTTGTAGATGGTCTGCGAACAGTTGTATTAGCAGATGGAATGATGATAAATCAAGGGTACGGAGTTTACACTTGGGCTGGAAATCTTGTTATACAAGATTCAATTACCCATCTTGATGGAGAGAGGTCCGTTAAGGACAATAAGCACACAGCTGGCATGGGAGTATATTTTGAAGCTAAGCATATTGACGGCAAATGGTTAATGCTTGCAGTTAAGAAGATTGAAAGTGCAGAACATTGAAAAAGAGTTATTTTATTGCCACAGCTACCCTCCTGATGATACCCATTCATCACATTCCGGCAAATGCAGTCAACGGTGTTATTGAAGATAACAAGATAAGGGTTTCAGACAGATCAAACCAAGAAATTGTTAACGGCACCAATGCCGACATTATTTCTAGTGAAAACTCTGGTATTGGCAGGTGATGGCAGGTGAGGGTGTGACAGTCTCAGAGCCCCTCTTGGTGCGGGTGTGGCGGGCTGAGGTGGGGTTGGTGGCTGAGGATTGTTTGTCGAATCCTGCTGGGTGGGGTTGCCCTGGGGTGGGGTGAGTGTCTTTGGCTGAGGGGTGCGGGTTTTGACTGAGCGTGCGGGAAATCGTTGAACGTGTGGGTTTTGGTTGAGCGTGCGGGAAATCGCTGAGGGTGCGCCCGGTGGGCGCACTTTCGATCATTTACCGCACGCTCGTTCAGGTAAGAGAGGGATTGGGGGCTGGATGAGCGTGCAGGTTTTCGTTGTGGGTGCGCCCCGGGCGTTGAGTCCTATGGTTTGTCACCAAACCCAGGTGTAAACCGGGGGTTTGGTGACGAAGCATGGGTTTCGGCGGGGGGATGGGTGAAGGTAAGCGGAAAGGGGAAAGGGTTCTACTGGGTCTGCTGGGGGCAGGGTGCAGCTGCAAAGGAGAAAGGGGGCTATTGGTAGAGTTTGCCGCCTGATTCCTCCAGGTAGCAGGTGGGGCAGAGGGACTCGTAGCCCACATGCACGCCGTCAATGGCCACCTGGTCACCAGCAAAAACAAACTTTCCATCAACGGTACGGCCATTAAAGAGGGCCTTCCGTCCGCACCGGCAAATGGTCTTCAGCTCCTCAAGGGTGTGGGCGATCTCCAGCAGGCGGGCTGAGCCGGGGAAGGCTCGCGTCCTAAAGTCCGTGCGGATGCCGTAGCACATGACCGGAACGTTCTCTTCTACCGCAATCCGCATCAGGTCATCCACCTGCTCAGCGGTCAGAAACTGGGCCTCGTCCACCAGCAGGCAAGAGACAGGCAGGTGCCAGTGCATTCGGTCATCATCGGCGTTGGGCTCAGCAGCAGCGTGGAAGAGCTCGCGCACTGAGTCCTCAGCACCCACCAAAAAATCAGCCTGACGGGTCACACCCAGGCGGGAGACAACCTCGGTATCACCCTTGGTATCCACCTGCGGCTTGGCCAGCAGGACCCGCTGGCCCCGCTCCTCATAGTTATGGGCAGCCTGCAGAAGGGCCGTTGACTTACCTGAATTCATTGCACCGAAGCGGAAATAGAGTTTAGCCACCAAGAACCCTTCCCAATTGATTAGTTGCTAGCTTCAAACCTACCCATTCTATCCTCTCCCCCGCCTGCTTCCCGCCAGACGAGCTCAAAACTAGAGGAGGCTGCCAGCCCAGCACCATCAGGCCCAGAAAGGCAGACCTTGAGCGACCAGCCTAGATAGGGGAATTGGGCTGGCTCCCAGTAGCGGGCCCGGGGATTCCCTTCGCTCCATCGAAGTAGCTACCTGCCTATCAGTCTGCTTCACCGCCCCTATCCATAAGCCTCTACTCATAAGCCCCTACCCATAAGGCTCATCTGCCTCAAAGCCCGGCCCAAGCTAAGCCACAGCTAGGCCCAGTAGAATAGGAGGGAATCCCTTTTCTCTATCTATCGGAGATTTATGTCTGAATACGTCCCTTACCTTTTAGTACCAGCCCTCTTTGGCCTGCTGGCCAAGATGATTAAGCTACCTCCCCTTCTGGGCTTTCTGGCGGCAGGTATTGTTTTGAACTTCGCTGGCTTTGAAGAACTAGGTGTTATCACAGAACTAGGTGACCTGGGAGTTACCCTGCTTCTTTTCACCATCGGCCTTAAACTTGATGTTCGTCTGCTGCTGCGCCGTGAAGTATGGCTAACTTCTTCCCTGCATATGCTCATTACTACCATCTGCGGGGCAGGGCTGATCAGTTTCCTGGTCCTGATGGGTTTGGGCACGAGCGGCGCCATTGATTTTACCCAGGCAGCTATTTTAGGTTTTGCTCTTTCCTTCTCATCTACTGTTCTGGTGGTCAAAACCCTCGATGAGCGTTCAGATTCACGATCCCTCTACGGTCGTACAGCTATCGGTATTCTGGTGATTCAAGACCTCTTTGCCGTCCTTTTTGTTGCTGCAACCGGTGAGCATGCCCCCAGCCCCTGGGCCCTGCTGCTTCTGCTACTGATTCCAGCTGCCTGGCTCTTTAAGAAGGGGCTTTCTCGGGTTGGTCACGGTGAGCTGCTGGTCCTCTACGGGGTTGTTCTTGCCTTTGTGCCCGGCTACTGGCTCTTTGATCTCTTCCACGTCAAGGGCGACCTGGGTGCCCTGGTGATGGGTATGCTCCTAGCTAGCCATCCTAAGTCTAATGAGCTCTCCCACACCCTGCTCTCTCTCAAGGAGTTCATGCTCGTAGGCTTCTTCGTCTCCATTGGCCTTTCGGCTACTCCTTCCCTGGGTCAGGCCACTTTTGCCCTGATCTTGCTGCTGCTTATTCCTCTGAATACCTTTGCCTACGCGCTGATTCTCAGGGTTTCGGGCCTTTCACCGAGAACCACTACCCTTACCTCTCTGACCTTGTCTAACTTCTCTGAGTTCGCCATTATTCTGGTGGCGATGACGGCCGCTAGCGGGCTGGTCGATGAGTCGTGGCTGGTGACCTTCTCACTGGCGGTTTCTTTCAGCTTTGTTCTGTCAACCATGCTCAATATGCGCGGTTCAAAGCTGCCTCAGAAGATTTCTTCCCTTATTCCTGAGGTCCCTGAGTCTAAGATGCACCCAGAGGAAAGGACCGTTGATCTTGGCGATGCCCAGGCCATCATTATTGGTATGGGCCGGCTGGGTACAGCAGCCTACCGAACCTTAACTGACCGTTATCAGATGAAGGTCATTGGTATTGATAATTCTGAGTCCCGGGTTGATGCTCTCTGCGCTCAGGGCTTTCAGGTACTTGAGGCTGACGCTACTGACCCTGCCTTCTGGCAGCGGGTTAAGGCTGATGAGGACGTTGAGCTGGTCCTTCTTGCCATGCCAGCCCACGGAACGAACGTTGATGCCATGAAGCAGGTGATTGAGGCTGGTTCTGAGGCTGTGATTGCTGTTGTAGCCCAGCATATTGATGAGCTGAAGGAGCTTGAAGACCTGGGGGCAGATAGCCTGGTGAACCTTTACTCAGGTGCTGGTGAGACCCTGGCTGATGACGGGTATGAGGCTATGATGAAGCGCTTCTACCCTCAGACCGGTCAGGCCCCTACCGCTAATCCTCGCACCGGTTCCCTGCCCACCCTCTCATAACTGAGGGGAAAGCTCTTGAGAGACGGGGAGGTTTAGAGACGGGGAGGGGCCCAGATCCTTGAATGGATCTGGGCCCCTCCCCTAGTTATGGGCGGCCTTAGCCTACTTTTCTAGGCTGACTTTTCTAACCTACTTTTCTAGGCTGAGACCTGAAACGTCGACCTCTTTGAGGGGGATGGTCTTTGAACCGGTCATTAGCTTGTGGACCAGCCAGACAGCAATAATGATGGGCAGGCCGATGTAGGCTGAGACAACCTCGAACCACTGGCCGGCAAAAATTGCGTTATAGTTCTGGCCGGCAATGACCAGCAGGCACATGAGCAGGGCAAGGATGGGGCCTAGGGGGAAGAGCGGTGCCTTGTAGGGCAGGTCATTGATGTCCTTACCCTGGGCGACGTAGGCCCGACGGAAGCGGTAGTGGCAGATAGCTACCCCAACCCAGGTGATAAAACCTGAGAGGCCTGAAATGTTGATCAGCCAGGTGTAGGCTGAGCCTTCACCAACGATTGCTGAGATAAAGCCGAAGAGGCCGATGGCTGCTGTCATGAGCAGGGCGGGCATGGGGATGCCCCGGGCGTTGACCTTTGCGAAGATCCGTGGAGCCCGGCCTTCTAGGGCTAGGGCGTAGAGCATCCGGGAAGAGACGTAGAGGCCAGAGTTACCGGCAGAAAGAATTGCGGTAAGGATAACTGCGTTCATCACTGAGGCGGCAAAGGCGATACCCAGGTTTTCAAAGACCATGGTGAAGGGTGAGTAGGCGATGTCGGTAGCATCTGAGCGCAGCAGGTTGGGGCTGGTGTAGGGGATCAGGGTGGCGATGATGGCAATGGCCCCAATGTAGAAGAGCATGATTCGCCAGAAAACGCTCTTGAGGGCCTTAGGAACATCCCGGCGGGGGTTGGCTGATTCGCCGGCAGCTACACCGATCATTTCGGTGCCCTGGAAGGAGAAGCCTGCCACCATGAAGATAGCCAGGATAGAGAGGAAACCGCCCTTGAAGGGAGCTTCGCCGTCAGTCCAGTTGGCAAAGCCGTTATCGTGGTTACCCAGGATGCCAAGGATCATGGCCACACCGGCGATGAGGAAGACAATGACGGTAACGACCTTGATGGTAGCTAGCCAGAATTCTGATTCGCCGTAGGAGCGGGCTGAGAGGATGTTAATGCCTAGGATGATGGCTAGGAAGAGGCCGGCCCAGATCCAGCCAGGTACGTCTGGTAGCCAGTAGGACATAATAACCCCGGCTGCTACTAGTTCTGCTGCTACCGTGATAGCCCAGTTGAACCAGTAGTTCCAGCCCATGGCGAAGCCGAAGGATTCTGAGACGTAGCGGGAGGCAAAGGTCTGGAAGGAGCCTGCTACAGGCAGGTTTGCTGCCATTTCACCCAGGGATTGCATGAGTAGAAGAACCATGATGCCAATCAGGCCGTAGGCGAGCAGGGCCCCGCCGGGGCCTGCTTCTGCGATGGTTGAGCCTGAGGCCACAAAGAGGCCGGTGCCAATCGCGCCGCCAATGGCGATCATGGAGAGGTGGCGACTGGCTAGGCCCCGTTTAAGTTCTTCTTTAGTCTGCCCGGTGGCTGCAGACTGCGCTTCAGTAGACATAGTGTGCTGCTACTTTCAGTGGTATGGTGCCCCCATCAGTTTTGCTTAGGGGGCTTAAGACAAACTTTAGATTACCACTGCTGAGGCAGAGGGCCACCGGGCAGAAGGCGTGATTTAGCTCTGCTTGGCTTCGTTGATGAAGGTGACTGAGGCCCCGTGCTCAACGGTTCGGGAGACCGTGCAGTCCTTCTCAGCTGATAGTTTGATGAGCCGGTCAACAAGGGCCTCAGCCTTAGCTCCCTCTTCCGTTGAGGGGAAGCTCAGTTTAAAGCTGACCTCAATCTCATCTAGGCTGACAGCCTTGTTCTCATCAACCTTACGCAGGCCAGATGAGAGGACGGTAAAGGTCTCTGGTTCTGCCTTGCGGCTGGTCACCACATCAACGTCAATGGCTGAGCAGCCTGCAATAGCAGCGAGGAGTAGTTCAACGGGGGTGAGCAGGCCCGGTCCCTGGCCAAATTCCAGGCTATCTCCCTTGGCGTTGCTGGCCCGGTAATGGCGGGAGGCAAGGCGTTCTACAGTGACAGCCCGGTAGTTGGGGTCTTCAGTGCGTGGGTTTGTGCTGGTCATGCTTCTTCTTTCTCTTGATCTCTTGGGGGCCCGCTGGGCCCCTACTGGGGTAACAAGGCTAGGGGGCTCTTTTATTTCAGCTATTTTTAGCCGCCTCTCCTCTAGCCCCTTGGCTGGCCGCTTAGGGAGCCTTGAGGAGTTTCATGGTGATACGGGAGTCAATGCGGATAATGAAGTCGTGCTTGGCCGCGACTTCTGAATACCAGCGTTCGTAGGCTTCGGAGTCCTTGACCCTTACCTTGATGTAGTAGTCGGGCAGGCCGTACATGCGCCGGAACTCAACCACCTTGTCACTGGCCATGATCGTTGCCTCAAAGTCCTGCACGCTTGCTATATCGTTGCGGGAAAGGTCGGCAAAGACTAGGACCTCAAAGCCTTCGTCCATAGCCTCATAGTTGATGCGAGCACTGTAGCCTTCAATGATTCCGGCTTCTTCTAGGCGGCGGACCCGGCGTAGGCAGGGGGCTGGGGTTAGGCCTACTGCGTGTGCTAGGTCTTGGTTGCTGATTCGGCCGTTTCGAGTAAGCTCGTTGATTATTGCTCTATCTAGGGAGTCCATAGGGTAATTATTGCCCGATTGGTTATACATTAGCAAGATTTAGCAAGCATCTTGCGGGCTCTTTTGCCTACTATGGGTTCTATGCAAAGCACTAGTTCTTCTTTGGATTCTTCAGAGCCCACCCAGCCTTCTGGCTTCCGTCAGGGCCTGCAGGCGGCTGGGGTTATTTGCCTTGGTTTTATGGTGATGGGCATGGGCCTTGGGGTGCTGGTTGCCTCTGTAGGCCTACCCTGGTGGGTGGCCCCTGCCCTGTCGGCTATTGTTTTTGCTGGTTCGGTTGAGTTTCTTTTGGTGGGGCTACTGGCTGCTGGTGCCCCTTTAGGTTTGATTGCTTCAACTACCCTACTGATGAATGCCAGGCACCTGGTCTATGGGATTTCCTACCCTCTTGAGCAGGTTCGGGGGCGGCTCAGAAAAGCTGTGGCTGTTTACCTGCTCTGCGATGAGGCTTACGCCCTCAATACGGTGCCCGGGTCTAAGAATTTTTCTTCTGCCCGTATTATGACAGTCTCTCTTCTTCTCTGGTTCTTCTGGTGGGCAGGTTCTTTGCTGGGGGTCATTATTGGGGCTAGTTTTCTTTCTGAGCTCAAGGGGGTTGATTTTGTGCTGACCGGGATGTTCCTTATTTTGGCTCTTGATTCTTATCGGGCTGTGAAGGATCGGTTTACTGCCGCCTTAGCCCTGGGGGCTAGTGCCTTTGCCCTGCTGCTAGCACCTGAGTCTATGTTGCTGATTTCCCTGCTGAGCCTGGTGGCCCTGCTGGCCTTGCGTCATCTTCTTGAGCGTAGGAAGGCCCCTGCCCGGGATTTTTCTGATGATCTGCAGAAGGGTCAGGTGGCCTGATGCCCACGACAGCTTATCTGCTGACTGCTATTGGCTTAGCTGCTGGTTTGACCTTTTGTTTGCGGCTTATTCCCTTTGGGATTAAGTCTGTTTTGAAGGATTCGGCTCTGGTTGCCAACCTAGCTGCCTGGTTGCCCTTGGGGGCTATGGTCTGCCTGGCGGTTTATGTTTTAGCTGAGATTGATTATTCTTCTAGCCAGAGGGCCCTTCCCTATCTGCTGGGGGCGGTGGTGACGGTGGCTATTCACCTGTGGAGGAAGAACCTGGCTCTTTCCTTACTGCTGGGTACAGCTAGCTGCGTTTTTCTTGCCAACTGGGTTTTTTAGGGTTCCTGGGGATTCTGAGGGGTCTTTAAGTGCTGAAGCAGGCTGGCGGTAATCGCTAGCCTGCTTCAGCTTCTTGGGTCGCTAGGTCTTTAGAGGACGGCCAGGGCTGCCTGGTAGTCAGGTTCGCTGCTGATTTCCTCTACCAGCTGGGAATGGAGAACCTTCCCTGCTGGGTCTAGGACGAGGACGGCCCTGGCCAGTAGGCCAGCGAGGGCGCTATCGGTGAGGGTTAGGCCGTAGTCCTGGCCGAAGCTGTCTCTGAAGGCTGAGGCGGTGATGACCTGGTCGATTCCTTCTGCCCCGCAGAAGCGGCCTAGGGCGAAGGGAAGGTCCTGGGAGATGCACAGGACGGTGGTGTTCTCTAGGGAGGCGGCCTGCTGGTTGAAGGTGCGCACTGAGGTTGCGCATACTCCTGTGTCAATGGAGGGGAAAATATTCAGAATCAGGTTCTTTCCAGCAAAGTCTTCTGAGCTGAGGGTCTGAAGGTCAGCAGTGACGAGGGTGAAGGCAGGGGCCTGGGAGCCTACTGCCGGCAGGTCGCCGCTGGTGTGGACGGGTTCGTTATTCAGATGTGTTGTAGCCATAGACCCATTGTGTCCTAAGTAACCGCAGCTTAGCAAGAAATTGCGCCTAGGGGATAAAGCCTGCCAGCTAGCTGGCAGGTAGACTTACCTACCGATTCACTTGCCTACCCTGAGGGGGAAACCTTGTCTAGCGTCCATCCAGCTGACCAGTATCAGACTATTCGGATTACTGGGGCCCGTACCAATAATCTAAAAAACGTCAGCCTAGAGATCCCTAAGCGGCGGCTGACAGTCTTTACCGGTGTATCTGGCTCTGGGAAGTCTTCCCTGGCCTTTGGGGTGCTGGCAGCTGAATCCCAGCGGCTTATTAATGAGACCTATTCTGCCTTTGTTCAGGGTTTTATGCCCCACCAGGATCGGCCTGATGTTGATGCTATTGAGGGGCTTACCAGCGCCATTATTGTCAATCAGGAGCGGCTGGGATCTAATCCACGCTCAACGGTAGGTACAGCTACCGACGCCCTGCCCATGCTGCGGATGCTTTTTGCCCGGGCAGCTAGCCCCAGCCTAGGTTCGCCAACCGCCTACAGTTTCAATCAGGCCACTGTTCAGGCTAGTGGAACCCGTAAGGTGGGGGCGGGGAAGGCTGAGCATGTGACCTTTTCGCGGGCTGGGGGCATGTGCCCTAGCTGTGAGGGTTTGGGAAAGAAGAGCCAGATCGATTTGGCTGAGCTCTATGATCAGAACCTGTCGATGGACGATGAGGGCTTCTTTAAGGTTCCTGGTTTTAGCAGTTCGGGCTGGTCTGCCCGCCTCTATAAGGAGTCAGGTTTCTTTCCGACCAATCTGCCGGTGAAGGATTTTACTGACCAGCAGCTAGCTGATTTCCTCTATAAGGAACCGGTCAAGATGAAGATTGCGGGTATCAATATGACCTATGAGGGTCTTGTTCCCCGCCTAGAAAAATCTATGCTCTCTAAGGAGCGGGAGGGGATGCAGCCTCACATTCGGGCCTTTGTTGATCGGGCTGTCACCTTTGTACCCTGCCCGGCCTGTGGGGGGACACGCCTTTCTGAGGCCGCCCTGGCCTCTAAAATTGCTGGCCGGAATATTGCTGAGCTCTGTGACATGCAGGTTTCTGATCTCTTGGCCTGGGTGCGCCAGCAGAAGATTGCCGAGGTCGCTCCCCTGCTCGCTGCCTTAGAGCACCTGCTTGATTCCATGGTTGACATTGGTCTGGGCTATATTTCTCTGTCCCGGTCGGCTTCTTCCCTTTCTGGTGGTGAGGCCCAGCGGGTGAAGATGGTCAAGCACTTGGGATCTCCGCTGACCGATATTACCTATGTTTTTGATGAGCCTACAGCCGGGCTGCATCCTTTTGATGTGACGCGCATGAATCAGCTTCTGCTGAAGCTGCGGGACCGGGGTAATACGGTTCTGGTGGTTGAGCATAAGACTGAGACTATTGCTATTGCTGATTTTATTGTTGATATGGGCCCTGCTGCTGGTTCTGCTGGTGGTCAGCTTGTTTATTCGGGTGATTTTGCTGGCCTGAAGCAGGCTGCGACGGTTACGGCCCAGCATTTTTATGACCGGCAGGGCCTGAAGGACTCTGTGCGCCCGGCCCAGGGCTTCTTGGAGCTGACGGAGGCTAGAAGGAATAACCTCACTGGGGTAAGTTTGCGCCTTCCTACCGGTGTGCTGACTACTATTAGTGGGGTTGCTGGCTCGGGTAAGTCCTCTTTGGTTGATGAGCTTCTAGAGCAGCAGGCCAACCAGGATCTGGTCTATATTGATCAGGCCCCTATTAAGGGCTCTCGCCGGTCTAATCCTGCCACCTATACGGGGCTGCTAGAGCCGATCCGTAAGGCCTTTGCTAAGGCTAATGGGGTAAAGCCTGCCCTCTTTTCTGCTAATTCTGAAGGGGCCTGCCCAGACTGTAAGGGCACAGGTGTTCTTGAAACCCAGCTTGGCTTTATGGAAAAGTCCACTACCAGCTGTGAGTCCTGTGAAGGTAAGCGCTTCTCCCCCGGGGTTCTTGCCCACACTTTGGGGGGTAAGAATATTAGTGAGGTGCTCGCCCTTTCTGCCCAGGAGGCCCTGGACTTTTTCTCTAGCCCAGAGGCTAAGCTACCTGCCGCCCAGAGCATTCTTAGGCGCCTGGTTGATGTTGGTCTGGGCTATATCAGCCTGGGCCAGCCCCTCTCTACCCTCTCAGGCGGTGAGCGTCAGCGCATTAAGCTAGCTACCCAGATGGGAACTGCCGGTGGTGTCTATATTTTTGATGAGCCTACAAGTGGCCTGCATTTAGCTGATATTCAGCAGTTTTTAGGCCTTTTGGATCAGCTGGTGGATGAGGGGCGAACCGTGATCTGCGTTGAGCACCATCAGGCGGTTTTGGCCCACGCTGATCACTGTATTGACCTGGGCCCTGGGGCTGGTGATCAGGGTGGTCAGGTAATTTTCCAGGGTAGTCCCAGCCAGCTGGCTCAGGAGGCTAGCCCCACCGGCCAGCATCTGGCTGCCTACCTGGCAGGAGAGCGCCCCCTGTAAGGAAAGTTACCTTATTTCCCCAGGGAACCAGTCCACACTATTGGGGACAAACCTTCTGTTTTGTTTTAGAATTACAGCTGTGCCAAAGCTCATTAACCATACAGAACGTAAACAGGCCATTGCTCACGCCGTCTGGGCCATCCTCTCAAGAGAAGGCGTGCGCAATGTTTCTGTGCGCACCGTAGCAGCTGAGGCTAAAATATCTACAGGCTCCCTGCGCCATGTCTTCCCTAGCCATGAAGAGATGATGCTCTACTCCCTAGACTACCTGGGCAAAAAGTTCATCAGCTCCCTCTCCCAAAAATCCTTCCAGGGCCCCCTCCTGGCCCAGTTTGAGGACATGTTCACCTACCTCACCCCCCTCTCTGAGGAAGGTAACCTCTTCGCCACAGTAGCAGCAGGCTTCCTCTCGGAGCTGACCAAAATCCCAGAAGCCAGCAAAATCTTGCAAAACCATCAGACTGATTTTAGGTACGCCTACGGTTTTCTACTCACCCAGCTCAGGGCCCAGGGCTACCTGAAAGAAGAGGTCGTTATTGAAGAGGAAATTGACCAGCTTCTAGCCCTGCTCTGGGGTATCAGCTGTATTCACCTGCAAACAGACGGGGCCCTGGACCGGCAGGAACTGGTAGATCCCATGACCCAGCACTTCAACGCTATCCTCACCAGCCCCTAAGTCCTCACCAGCCCCCAGTCCTCATCACACCTCAGTCCTCACCACACCTCAGCCCCCAAGGATCCCCCTCCCCCATGCCAAAACTTATCGACCACACCGAACGTAAAAAGGTTATTTCCCAGGCAGTCTGGAAACTCCTGATCGAACAGGGTATTAGCGCTATCACCATCAGAAACGTAGCAGCAGAAGCCGAACTCTCTACAGGCTCCCTGCGCCACTCCTTCGACAGCCGGGTAGAGCTGGTCACCTACGCCCTTGACCTGATCGGCAAAGAGGCAGAGAGCAATCTTCGGTCCATCCCCTTCAACCAGCAGAACCCTCTGGATATCGTAAGGGCCTTAGAAATTTTCATTCCCCTCACCTCCCGCACCCAGGCTATGGCCAGCATCACCCTAGGAATGATCGCTGAGCTTAAGTCAACCCCAGAAATTAAAGAGGTTGCAGCCAGCTACTACCGGCGGATTCGCTCCCTGATCTATGACCTGCTGCTGCGCCTGCAAGAAGCCGGCCATCTGCAGGAGGGGATTAACCTCAACAGCCAGGCTAACTACCTGACCACCCTCTGCTACGGCCTATCAACCACCTACATTATTGGCGGGCCAGGCACAGAACCCCAAGCCCTGAGCAGGATATTTCGCAGGAGCATGAACAAGATCCTGATTCATCCAGTTCCCTACCTGCAGGCCGAAGATTGTGAGCAGACCCCAGCCCAGCAGGGCTAAAAGATGATACATAAAAGGTCAGGCCCACCTACGGGGTGAACCTGACCTTTTCTCTTTAACTCCTCTACCCCTACTGGGCAAAGCCGATAGAGTTCTCAATCTTCTGTAGGAATTCAGGGGTTGTATCATCAACCAAAATAGCAGCGTGCATCATCTGCTGGCCCTGGCTAAAGGTAAAAACATAGCCGGGGTGGTTCCCTGAAGCAAAACGAACCTCTGTGCGAATCACCTGCACCCCATCTGCCCGGCTGTAGCTGACAGTATCAAGGGTTTCCTTAATCTGCCAGGCCGGGGTCAGCCGCTCCAGGGCCTCCTTTTCAAGGTCTTCAACGGTTTTACCCTCATCTACGGTAAAGGGGGTGCCCACCATGATCCGGCCAGAAGCGTCGGCAGGGTTTTCTTCCTTATAGTGGGTGAACTGGTAAACGAAGATTTCAGACTGGGAGGGGTTCTGATCCTGGCTGTAGCCATCAGGAACAAAGAAGGTTACCCCCCGTTCAGCAAAAATATAACCGGGGTAGGGTTCAACCGGGCTAGGCTCAGCTGAAGGCTCCTGGCTGGGGCTGGCCTCTTCAGTGACCTCTGGGGCAGGAGCCTCTTCAGTGGGGGTAGGCTCAGCGCTGGGGCTAGGTTCAGCGCTGGGGCTAGCAGTACTGGGGCTAGCAGTACTAGGGCTGGGGCTAGCAGAAGCGCTGGTGCTGCTGGCAGCTGCAGATGAACTGGCCCCTTCAGAGTTAGAAGCTGAACAGGCAGAAAGCAGCATCAGGGCAGGTAGGGCTAAAAGAGCAGTAGTTTTTCTCATGTTTCTCTCTAAAGATGGGGGGAAGGCTAGGTGCGACTCTTAATTTTATAGAAGCAGCAGGCAAACCCCCAGAGAAAAGGAAAAAATGTGGGCAAGATACCGCTCCCTAGCCCTGACCTTGCCCCAGGGCCCGCTTAGCTTTCGGGTAGAGCAGGGAAATCATGATAAGGCCCAGCCCAATGACCGGAATATGGCTGGCCATAGCCCAGCGGAAGGCCTCTAGCCGGTAGGTTTCAGGGGTTCCTGCCCCCAGAGCATCAAGGATGAGGCCAATCAGGAGCACAATTATCAGGGCCCCGGTAAAGCCGCCCATATTGGCGATACCGGTTGCCAGGCCACGCTGGTGCTGGGGCACATGCGAGCGCACCACCTCAAAGGCCGTCATGGACACCGGCCCATTGATTCCAAGGCTGATAGCTGCGGCATAGAGCAGGCTGATAGGAGCGGTTCCGGGCCAGAAGAAAATCAGGGACCAGAGGCTCAGGTTCAGCAGACTAGAGCCCACTGCGATGTGGACTCGGTAGGCAGAGAAGCGGGAGAGAATCGAGCCGGTAAAGAAACCGGCCAGCACAATAGAGGCAACTACAAGGCTGAGGATGGTCGAGGCCAGAGCAGGACTGTAGCCTAGGCCCCCGGTCAAAAAGGGCATGCCCCAGAGAAGCATGATAGAGAAAATCATTGAAGCGGTCACAAAGTGCACCCAGAAGGCCAGGCGCACCCCCGGGTAGGCCAGCACCTGTTTGATGGAGGAAAGGAAGCCGAGGTTTGGGGCCTGGGGAAGAAGAGGTAGGGAGTCGCTGGCAGGGTAGGGGTGGTCGCTGCGGGCCTGCTTGGCTTCATCCTGCTGAGGGTGCGCACACCGGGCGGACGCGCTCCCCCGGCCGCCCCGGGACCGCCGCCCTAGCCCCTGGACGAGGGGAACCCCACCGGGAGCCGGCCTGAGCGTGAACAGGGCAAGAAGCAGCAGAGTAAAACCGGTAGCGGCAAGCAGGGTGAAGCCGCCCTGCCAGCCCAGAGCAGCAACCAGGGCGACCAGGGGCGTGACGGCAACCAGCTGGCCCATTTGCCCCATATTGGCGCTGATTTGGTTGACCACCGGGATCTGTTGAGGGGTAAACCAGTCTGAAATCAAGCGGATCAGGCTAACGAAGATACAGGCGTCCCCGCTGCCCACCAGCACGCGGGCTAGCAGGGCCAGGGGCACGGTCTCGCTGTGGGCCAGCAGGAGCTGGCCAGCTGTCATGAGGGTGAGACCGGCGGCAATCAGCGCCGGTGCCCCCTTGCGGTCCAGCAGGGCCCCCACCGGCACCTGGCAGCTGGCGTAAACCACCAGCTGCAGCATGATAAAGAGGGAAAGGGCCGTAGCTTCCACCCCGAAGTGGGTTTGGGCAGTGGCCCCCAGGGCCGAAAAGGAGCTGCGGTTGATAATGGAAAAAACATAGGCGGCTATAGCTACCGCCCACACTAGCCATTTCATGGGTGGGCCACTGCCTTCAGGGGGCTAGTTGCTCTTCTTGACCACGGAGGACTTCAGGTACATCTGGCCTGCGCCGGGCACCTTGGCTTCAATGTCGTGGCCATTGACGGGGCTTTCAAGCAGGCGGATACCGCGCACCTTGGTGCCGGCCTTGATGTCTGCGCCGCCCTTGACCTTCAGGCCCTTGGTGATGGTCACAGAATCGCCGTCAACCAGCTCGTTGCCCACCGAATCCAGTACCTTGGAGCCGGTTTCTTCTGCTGCGGAGTCTTCGCCTTCGGCCCATTCATGTCCACACATGGGGCAGACCCAGAGATCCCCCTGCTGGTAGGAGTAGTCTTCAGAGCAGGCGGGGCAGGCAGGGGCAAGGTTTTCAGACATGGGGTCTCCAGGGTCAAAGAAATAGGTCACTGCCTATTATCCCAGAAGGTGAGGTCTTGCTTTGAACCGATGGGGCCTTACTTACTAGCGCGGGGGCTTTCCACCCTCAGCTTGCTCAGAATCTAAGAGGGGGCGGCAGAATCAGTGACCTACGATAAAACCCTCCCGGCAGGCATTAATTCGCACCGGGAGGGTTTTATGTCTCAACATCAAAGAGTTAGACGTTGAAACGGAATTCCACCACGTCGCCGTCCTGCATAATGTAGTCCTTGCCTTCCATGCGGACCTTGCCGCGGGCCTTGGCCTCAGCCATAGAACCAGCATCGTCCAGGTCAGAGAAGGAAACAACTTCAGCCTTAATGAAGCCGCGCTCAAAGTCGGTGTGAATCACACCGGCAGCCTGGGGGGCGGTGTCGCCCTTGGTGATGGTCCAGGCCCGGGTTTCCTTGGGGCCTGCGGTCAGGTAGGTCTGAAGACCCAGGGTAGAGAAGCCAACGCGGGCCAGCTTATCTAGGCCGGACTCCTCCTGACCGCTGAGCTCTAGCATTTCGCGGGCCTCTTCTTCAGAGAGCTCAACCATGTCGGCCTCAAGCTTGGCGTCCAGGAAGACAGCCTCAGCGGGGGCAACCATGGCACGCAGCTCAGCCTGCTTTTCCTCAGAAGCCAGCACGCCCTCGTCCGAGTTAAAGACGTAGATGAAGGGCTTAGAGGTGAGCAGGTTCAGCTCCTTGAGCAGGGCCATGTCAATCTTTGCTTCTTCGTACTTAGAAATCAGGGTATCGCCCTGCTCCAGCACGGCCTGGGCCTTCTTGTATTCCTCAAGCTGGGCAGGGTCGCCCTTCTTGATCTTGACGGCCTTTTCCAGGCGGGGAATAGCGTTTTCCAGGGTCTGCAGGTCAGCTAGCACCAGTTCGGTGTTGATGGTTTCCATGTCGCTGGCAGGATCAACCTTGCCATCAACGTGAATAACATCAGGGTCAGCAAAGGCGCGAACGACCTGGGCGATCGCGTGGGCCTCACGGATGTTGGCCAGGAACTGGTTGCCCAGGCCTTCACCCTCAGAGGCACCGCGGACGATACCGGCGATATCCACGAAGGAGACAGTCGCGGGCAGGATGCGCTCAGAGCCGTAGATTTCAGCCAGGCGGGCCAGGCGCTCGTCAGGTAGATTGACGACGCCCACGTTGGGTTCGATGGTTGCGAAGGGGTAGTTCGCTGCCAGGATGTTGTTTTTGGTCAGTGCGTTAAAGAGGGTCGACTTGCCGACGTTGGGCAGACCCACAATTCCAATAGTTAAAGCCACGGGCCCATTCTACCCTGCACGGTCAAGACACACGGGGTAAGACGCCACATGACCGGCTTCTTCTGGGTACCACCGGTAAGAAACTGCTCACTGGCTCTCTGAGAGAACCTGCCGGCGGTGAATCGAGAGCATCAAGCTGAGATCAGAGAAGTATGGAAGGCCAGACCAGTTATCGTGATCCCCAATAACATACAGACGGCGCTTAGCCCGGCTCACCGCCACATTCAGCAGATGCGGGCTCTGGGCCGCCCATTCCCGGGACCGGGCACTCTTCTTACCCGTTCCCAGCACAAGAATCACAGCCGTAGCCTCCTTGCCCTGGGTGATGTGGATTGTGCCCGCACGCAGCCCCATCTTTCTGTCTTTACCCATCTTGGTCAGATGAGCGGCTACCTTTCTATAGGGAGAAATAACCATAATCTCGCTATCGGGCACACCCGCCGCATTGAGTTTGGCCAGCAAGAGCTTAAGTTGCTCTATCTCACCAGCTTGAACCTTCTGGGTATCGTCAGAAGCCTGGCAGTGAATCCACTGAGATATAAGGTTTTGGTTGAGTTCAGGGCCATTGGGCTCAAGCACTGAATCCTTGAGAAACCTTGAGTCCTCAGCCCTAGAGACGCAGTGAATCATTGCCCCGTCATAGGCGATTGCGTTTGAGATAGAAAACATGGGGTCATCACACCTGCGGTGTGCCCGCAGCGGTGAGCTCACCCACCTGGCCTCCTCATCGTGACCAAGCATAGTGCCGTAAGCCGACACCCTGTCGGTCAGTGACTGAACGGATGCCTGGGGGGCCGTCCAGTCACTGCTGATTCCCATGTCTCGGGCGAATCGTTGGCTCACTGACTCAGGGAGGGTCACAACGGGGCGAAGCTGTAGCGGGTCACCCACCACCAGAGCATTCTGAGCAAGTTGCAGGGCACCTACTGCCTGTTGCGGTTTGGCCTGCCCGGCCTCATCAACAATAACCCAGCCGATGCTGCCTCTGCCCATGCCTGTAAATAGTTTTGATACAGAGGCAAAGGTTGAAGAGACAAGCGGAACCGCCATAAAGAAGGCAGCCCAAATATCTGGAATGTGGTCTTTCTTTATTTCTATGCCAACCATAAGTTGGCAGGCAAGACTCAAAAGAAACCTAAACTTTCCGCTGTTGTGCAGAATAAAATCACGGTGAAGGTTCATGGCTTCTAGAAAAAGCTCACTTCGTGCACGGTCTAGCTCGTTGGTGAGCCAGGGCGGGTTGACCTCCCCAGAGGCCGAGCTATCAGGGTGCGCCGCCCCGTAATGCTGACGGTCAGCTTCAACACTCTGCGCTAGTTCTTGAAGCTCCCGGCGCTGCACAGCCAGAGACTGTTTCAGCTGCTCAAGGTCTGCCCGAGCGCTCACCTTCTGATCTTGAAGCTGGGCAAGAGACTGGGCTGCCTCGATAAAAACAGCGTCAATGCTCACTATTTCATCTTGTAGCTCCTTATAACCGGCAAACCATTCCTTATAAGCTGATCCAAAACTAAACAGGTTCACCCAAAAGCCGGGCTTAGCCTGCTGGTACGAATTTAACCGGGATTCAATTTCTTTTTTCTGTTTCTCAATCTCAAGTATCTGCTCACCCAGCCGCTTTTCCTGGGGAAGGTAGGATTCATATCTGGTTTGACTTATTTCAAGATTAGCTGTGATATTTTCTAGCTGCTGGCCTAATTTCGATAAATTTTTATACCGTTGCTCGGCCTGATGCGCGGCGCTGATCAGTCTCTTCACGGTTTCATTTTTATGGTGAAAAGCTGTGACGGCTTGGGCCCACGTCCTTGTAATATTAGGATTATTTAACACATCCTGCATGGTTTGTGTGCCCTCTGGCTTAGCTGAGTACCAATAGTTGCCAGTGAATTTTCTACAATTTGCTCGATTACCCAAGCGAGCTGCGACCATGCCCCACGCCCCCGTCGCAGAACGGGAATCCGTGAGCACTTTGGAAGCCTGCTCAGCAAAGAATTGCGGCTGATCAAATTCAGAGTCAATCGCCCCAGCACTTGGCAGCTCCAGCGAGATATTCTCTACAGCGGTGTTGTTTGCGCTCACCACCACCATTTCAAAGCCACGCAGCTCAGGGGCTAAAAGGGCCAGCTGATACTCACCATTCTTGAGGGCAACGCGCTGAAAACCCCTAAACCCTTCTTCCGGCCTTTTTAGTCGGGCGAGGCGGCTGGCGCGCTCAACCATTGCATCAGCGTAAACGTCTCGGAGCAAAGTCGTCTTACCCGTTCCTGGTGGGCCGTTCACCCCTAAGAGGTTCCCCGGCTCAGACGATTGGGCGACCCTGTTCACGGTAAACTGCTGGCTTCTAGCTAGGTGATGGGAAGGCGGGGACGGCCACCGCCCACGGGCCATCTTGCTTGGGCTCACCCCGTCCTCAAGGATGCTGGGGTCACTCCGCACGTCCTGGCGTTTTATCGAGGCAACCTGTGAGTCATCTGATAGGTATCGGTCTAGAGGCAGGCTCAAAGAACCAGAGCCAGCATCAATGATTGCGGCGTCCAATTCATCGAGATGGAAGCTACCCAGTAGGTGATCGCTGTCGTCCTCGACGGCGGGTGCACCCGGGTCAACCCTGATGCGAGTTCTTTTGTATCGAAAGTTCTGCCTGTTCAATACCTTCTCAGCGGTATCACTAAGCTTTCCACCAATCGCTTTGGGAGAGCGTTGAGCCAGAAGGCAGAGTTCGTGCAGCTCTTTGAGGAACTCACGGTCAAGAGGAAGCTGTTCCTCCAGAAGATCCTTATCCGTTATTTCTTCGTCAGCCCGGGTCAACCCTTTAAAATTACGGACTCTCTGAGCCTCTCTCTTCAGAACGTAGTCATTAAGTATCTTGTTGGTGTCTGAAATAGATAGGTGATGGTCCGTGGTGAGTAGCTTCTGGCGGTAGAGGGCCCACAAGGCCGTGGTAAGTTGGATACTCCCCAGAACCAGACGGCCCCTGTGGTCAACCTGCAAAGCTGCTATAGCGGTCTCGTCCTGGGGGCTGGGGCGTCTCTCCTCTTTCTCTTCTTCGTCAAGCCCCTGACTCAGCTCATCAAAAATAAGACTCTGCGGAAAGATACCCACATAGACGTAGTAGGCCCACTCATAGACTTCCCAGGGCTTGTACGGGTTCTGCGGCACCGGGGCAGGGTTCACCCAGGGAAGCGGGTGTTGCCCAGTGACGTCTTCAATCCGCACGTGTTCCCGCGGTGATGAGGAGATCTGTGGAATTTTTTGGGGTTCAAAAAGTTCAAGAATCCGCCAGTACCTCAAGATATTCTGTTGGAAGGCAGCCTTTGAGCGCATGGTGTTCACCTTAAATTTTTCTTAACAGATACCCTCAGAGTACACAGAGTTTATGCAGGTGATAGATCTTTTACGGGCAAAAAGTGCAGAAAAATGTGCTGGCTTCTTCTCAGCGCCGTGAGGACGGCGCGTCGATCCTGCCCCTGGCTTCACAACTGCACCTTTCCCAAGGCACAGTGCGCAACCATCTTTCCAGTTCCATTGCCAAGATGAACGCTGAGAACCGCTTCGATGCAGCGCACCGGGCCGAGGAAAACGGCTGGCTCTAGCGGGCCGTCTGGGAAGAGACTTGCTAGCAGAACTAGTGGCTAGCCCCGCCCAGGTTGAGCACTAGCACCCCGGCAACAATTAGGGAAATACCCACCACCTTGACCAGGGTGATGGGCTCCCCCAGAAAGACCGCCCCGATGGCGACGATAGCGGCGGTGCCCAGCCCCGACCAGAGGGCGTAAGCCACCCCCACCGGGATCTCCCTCACCGCCAGGGCCAGCATGAAAAAGGCAAAACCGTAGCCGGCCAAACAGCCTAGGGTAAACCAGAGTTTGGTAAACCCCTCAGTGTATTTCAACAAGGTGGTAGCAAGCAGCTCAGAACTGATGGCAAGGGCAAGAAAGAGGTAGGGCATACCAACCAGTCTAAGCTAGCGGCGGCACCGGTACAGTAGAGGTATGGCTACACCCACTGTTCTTCTTTCTGTTCTGCTGGCTCTTCTACTAGGCGGGCTGGCCGGTTTTCTCTGGGGCCGGGCAGGTTCTGGCTCCACCGACGTTCTCAAGGAAAAGAACGCCAGCTCACCGCCGATTTAGCAGCGGCTCAGCGGGCTGAAACCCTGCTGACCGACCGTATCGCAGAGCTGACCGCGCGCTGATGAGGACAACGACGTCCTGCTGGCCCTCGCTCCGCTGAAAACCCAGCTAGCTACCATGGAGAAATCCGTGCGCACCATGGAAACCCAACGTGCCCAGCAGTACGGCGGCCTGGCAGAAGCCTTGGCGGAGTCTAACCGCACCGGTACCCAGCTGCGAGAAACCACCAGCGCACTAGCCGGTGCCCTGCGGTCTTCCTCTGCCTGCGGCACCTGGGGCGCCGCGCCCGACTCCCTCTCGCCCACCCCGCTTGATGCAACCGTCAAACCGCTCACAGCCCCCGAATTCACGCAAGACCGAGCACTCGACGGCCCAGACTGGAGCACCAAAAAACACACGGCACCCTCCTACGCCGAGAAAGGAAGGCACCGTGAAAAGAAAACCTAGGAGGTTTGACCCGGCTTCGGGACCGGAGTGAAAAGCTGCTTATACCAGGGAAGTTGCTTCCATTTCTCAAGTTGCTGGGCTTCTTCAAGCCGCTGCGTGAGCAACTTATCGGTTTTTTTCAAACGGCTAAGGATTTCTGCACCTTCGCGGTCTAGACTGGAGCTAACGTCCTCAAATTCACGGTAAAGATCCTCATAGGGGTTAGAACCCATAGAACTTTGCGTGTTAACGGTCATTCTGTTGGTCCCCGCTCTCTGCTATACGCCGGTATACCTCTACGGTTCTTTGAATTCTATCAGCCATAAGCATGTACTGGACATCTTTATTATATTGGCTGAGTCCAAACCTCAGCTCTCGGAACTCACGCTGAAGAATCTGCACCTCTGCCTCAGCCTCAGCTGGTAGTATGACATCTTTGTACTCGTGCCACAGCAATTCCAAATTCTCTGAAACAATCTTTTTGTACTCGGCAGCGTGGTTTTCAAGCTGCTCTCTCAGGGCAACCTGCCGCCGAGAAACAGCCCGAGCAATTTCAATATCCTCCGAGGAGTACCGTGAGCTATCCTGGGTAGACTCTATAAAATGCTCAGCAAGCACCCCCCCTAAATCGTTTGACGTTCTGGAATGTTCAACCGCCCACTGGAGTCGATCTTTGAAATGAGCACGAGCGGCTTCTTCTGCTCGTGCCTGGTTTGTTCGAAAGGCGATCCAGGCTGCAACGCTCGCCGCCCCGACCGCGAAGAGGCCACCCGTGTTCCTTGCGACATCACCCAATACGGTAAACAGATAGTCCAGCCCATGAGCAGACGTTATATAGGTAAAACGTGCTACAGCTCCCACAACCAGCAGAACCAGCACTGCCGAACCAAGCACACGTGCCCACGCCCTAGACTTTAACCACCTCATACAGCACTCCTCACACTAAGGGCATCCTTGAAAAATCCTATAACACCGGGCCCACTCAATTCGCTCACCCGCACATTTCTCTGCCCCTCGGCAACAAGTGTCACTTTCGACCTTTTCTTAACGGCAGACTCGTCGCTCAACCTAACCGGTCGCTTCGCGATTTTACCCACCT
>JAXDRN010000017.1:0-11164 GCA_034090985.1 Rothia sp. (in: high G+C Gram-positive bacteria)
ACGATTTCTGCCAAATCAACCTTCAGGTGGCCATACATCTTTCCCTCATACTCGGCAACGATATCGGCAATAGCCTTACCCGTCACGGCCGAATAGATAGAAAGAAGGTTAGAAACACCGGGCTTATTGTCACGGTCATAGGCAATCTGGCTGCCGGTATCAGTCACCGCGCCCTTAATCTTCTTAGCGGTCTTCTTGGGGTCGTCCAGGAGCCAGATAATGCCCTTATCGGTAGCAGCTGACTTGCTCATCTTAGAATCAGGGGTCTGCAAATCATAAATCTTTGCAGTCTCCTTGAGAATAACCGGTTCAGGCACCACAAAAGTATCACCAAAACGGGAATTAAAACGCTGGGCCAGGTTACGGGTCAGCTCCAGGTGCTGGCGCTGATCTTCACCCACAGGCACAACATCAGCCTGGTAGAGCAGAATATCTGCCGCCATCAGCACCGGGTAGGTAAAGAGACCCACAGAGGCCTTATCGGCCCCCTGCTTGGCTGACTTATCCTTGAACTGGGTCATGCGAGAGGCCTCGCCAAAACCGGTCAGGCAGTTAAGGACCCAGGCCAGCTGGGCGTGCTCAGGCACATGGGACTGCACAAAGAGCGGGGTCTTTTCTGGATCAATGCCAGCAGCAATATACTGGGCGGCAGTCTTGCGGGTGCGCTCTAGCAGAACCTCAGGATCCTGGGGAACAGTAATAGAGTGCATATCAGGAATGAAGTAAAGGCACTCATGGTCCTTCTGCAAATCAACCCAGTTATTAACCGCACCAATATAGTTACCCAGGTGCATAGAATCAGCTGAGGGCTGGGCACCGGAAAAGGCCCTTGGTGCCCCAGTAGAAGCGTTAGGGATTTTAGCCTTCAGGCTGGCAGGGTCGGTGATCTGTTCAGACCTATTCACAGGACTATCCTTCATCTCTTAGGCCCCTTCACGGGCCAGCTCCATACCGTTCTTAGCGGTGAAGTTAATGGTATCTAGGGCGCGATCAATCATATCGCGGGAATTTTCATCATTAATCTCAAGCTGATCAGCAATCACCTTAGACTGCACCAGGCAGATCTGAAAGGAATGGGCTAGCTTTTCAACATGCACATCAGCCTCGTACTCAGCCCGCTTGACCGTATGCTCCTCGTAGGCCTTCTTCTGGGCCAGCAGAACCCCATTGACGCTAGAGACCAGGTAGGCGGCCAGGCCCAGCCAGGCGGTAATAATACCGGCTAGAATCCACCCCAGGGCAGACTGTTCCTGGGCTGACTGAATAATAGCCCAGATAAGAAGGGCCAGGAGCAGGGCCATCCCAAGGCCTGCCCCCAGAAGGACAAGGCGGGTGTTCTCTGCCTGAGCTGATTTTTTTGAACCGTTCGACTGCATGAACTCTATTATGTCAAAGGAAGGCAAAGGACACTCAATCCCCCACCCTCAGAGGCGTAAAGTGGGGTATATGATGCCCCTATCTTCAGAAAGCAAGTACCAGACAATTGCCAGGCTCATCCAGGACCGCTACATCAGCTCAGCCGCAGAGCACAGTCCCCTGCCTACTGAACGGCAGTTGCAGGCCAGCTTCTCTGTCTCCCGGGATACCATCCGCCGGGCCCTACATTCCCTGAGTGAAAGGGGCCTGATTTACTCGGTTCAGGGCTCCGGCACCTACGTGGCCTCCCCCAGCCAGTCCCAGAGGGCCCCCTCCCTGCGCTCCTTTACCGACGACATGATTCAGCGCGGCCACCAGCCCCATTCCCTCACCCTCAGCTGCCACATGATTGAAGCCCCGCTTGCTATCCGCCGGGACCTGGATTTAGCCCAGGGGGCTAAGGTGATTCAAATCCAGCGTCTGCGCCAGGCAGACGGTTCCCCCATAGCCCTAGAAACAGCCCACTTTCTGCCCCAGGCCTTCTCTCAGCTGGAGCCAGAGGTCTCTGCCTCCCTTGACGCCCAGATGCGAGCTAGTGGCTACCAGGTGGCCACAGCCAGCCTAGAGCTAAGCGCCACCAACCTAACCCAGGAGGAAGCCAAGTGGCTGGCCCTGCCCCAGGGCTCGGCCGCCCTGAGGGTCCATAAGGTGGGCTATACCTTGCGGGGCCTGCCGGTAGAAAGCACCCAGACCCTCTACCGGGGCGACCGCTACAGCTACCAGATCAGCCTCAGCCGGGAAGAAAGACCGGGCAGTTAAGCCCCCAGCAACAGAGCAGGGGCAGGGCCGGGCAAAAAACCCACACCCTGCCCCTGCTCAGGCTCTGACAGAAAGGCCTAGAGGGCAGCTAAGCGTTCAGCTGTCTCTACCACGTTCACGAGCAGCATAGCCCGGGTCATGGGCCCAACCCCACCGGGGTTGGGTGAGTACCAGCTAGCCTTAGCGGCAGCCTCAGGGGAAATATCGCCAGTGAGCTTCTTCTTACCGGTCTGAGCGTCCTCAACCCGAGAAACACCAACATCAAGCAGGATAGCCCCATCCTTGACCTGGTCAGCCTTCACCGCGTGGGCTACACCCACAGCAGCTACGATAATGTCGGCATCACGCAGGGCGGCAGAAACATCCTCAGTGCCAGTGTGTACCAGGGTAGCGGTGGAGTTAACGTCCTTGCGGGTCAGGAGCAGGCCCAGGGGCCGGCCCACTGTAATACCGCGGCCCAGCACGGCAACCTTCTTACCCTTCCAGGAAAGACCGTGCCGCTCTACCAGCTCAATCACCCCGTTGGGGGTGCAGGGCAGGGGTGAGTTCAGGGGCTCACCTACGTTGAGAACCAGGCGGCCCAGGTTCATGGGGTGCAGGCCGTCAGCGTCCTTCTCGGGGGCGATCTTCTCTAGAACCCGGTTGGTGTCAATGTGCTTGGGCAGGGGAAGCTGCACAATGTAGCCGGTGCAGGCTGGGTCATTGTTGAGCTTTTCTAGCTCAGCTTCGAGTTCCTCCTGGCTGATGGTCTCAGGCAGCTCCACCTTAATGGAGGCAATACCAACCTCAGCGCAGTCCCGGTGCTTACCGCCCACGTAGGAGCGGGAGGCCGGGTCATCGCCAACCAAGACAGTGGCAAGGCCGGGGGTGATCCCCTTCTCTTTGAGGGTAGCTACCCGCTGGGCCAGTTCGCCCTTAATCTGGGCGGCTGTTGCGGTACCGTCAAGAATCTGCGCCATCGCTTACCACTCCTCAATACCGGAGTAGAGGGGGAACTTCTCGCAGAGGGCAGTAACCCGGGCCCGCTGGGCTGCCAGGTCAACACCGGGCTTGAGGGTTTGAGCGATAATGTCAGCAACCTCGGTGAAGGCCTCAGCGTCAAAGCCTCGGGTGGCCAGGGCGGGGGTGCCAATGCGCAGACCGGAGGTAACCAGCGGCGGGCGGGGATCGTTAGGAACAGCGTTACGGTTGACGGTGATACCGGCCTCGTGCAGCAGGTCCTCTGCCTCACGGCCGTTAATAGCGGCATCACGCAGGTCAACGAGAACCAGGTGTACATCGGTTCCACCAGAGATAACCTTCACACCGGCCTCTGCCATATCAGCCTGATTCAGGCGGTCGGCAAGAATCTTAGCGCCCTCAAGGGTACGGGCCTGGCGGTCCTTAAAGATTTCAGAACCAGCGATCTTGAAGGCGGTAGCTTTACCGGCAATAGCGTGCATCAAAGGCCCACCCTGCTGGCCGGGGAAGACAGCAGAATCAATCTTCTTCTTCAGGTCCTCAATGCAGAGAATCAGACCAGAGCGGGGGCCAGCGAGGGTCTTATGGACGGTAGAGGAAACCACATGGGCGTGGGGGACGGGGTTGGGGTGCAGGCCGGCAGCTACCAGGCCAGCGAAGTGGGCCATATCAACCCAGAGGTAGGCGCCAACCTCATCAGCAATCTCGCGGAAGGCAGCGAAATCTAGCTGGCGGGTGTAGGCTGACCAGCCGGCGATAATGAGCTTAGGCTTCTCAGCTAGGGCCAGCTGTCGAACCTCATCCATGTTCACCCGACCGGTTTCTTCATCTACCCCGTAGGCTACAACTTCGTAGAGCTTACCTGAGACGTTGAGCTTCATGCCGTGGGTCAGGTGACCGCCGTGGGCCAGGGACAGGCCCATAATCTTATCGCCAGGGGTTAGTAGGGCGTGCATGACGGCATTATTAGCCTGGGCACCAGAGTGGGGCTGAACGTTAGCGTGGTCAGCACCGAAGAGGGCCTTGGCCCGATCGATAGCCAGCTGCTCAATGACATCAACAAACTCGCAGCCCCCGTAGTAGCGGCGACCCGGGTAGCCTTCAGCGTACTTGTTGGTCAGGACAGAGCCCTGGGCCTCTAGAACAGCCCGGGGGGCGAAGTTCTCTGAAGCGATCATTTCAAGGGTGTTCTGCTGGCGCTGCTGCTCATCGTAGATAGCCTGGGCAACTTCAGGGTCTACTTCAGCTAGGGGCAGGTTGGTGACGTTAGATGAAAGGTTGGTCATGCCACTTCCTTGGGTAGGGTAGGTCAGTGCTTTTAAGTTTATGTGACCCGACCGGGCAAACCCTACTGGTCGAAGGGATTTGAGACTGAACTTCACATTTTCCTCGTGCATCCCAGGCAAAACACCCTCTTTTTACAGGTTTTCGACACTCCCTATACAGACAAACCCCAAGTCACAGACTGTCCCCTAAATAACCCACTAACCTCCTGCTGAAGAAGCTAAGTTTCTTGGTAAACTAAAGCAGAAATTAAGGCCCCCAGCCCCTGGAGGCCCCCGAAGAGCGTGCAGGCTCCCAAGAAGCCTGTGTACCCCCCGCTCAAGCACTCAAAACCACTCCTAGGGAAGAGGAAACACACTCATGGTTGAACCCACAAAGTCACGCCGCCAAGAGCGAGTCGAAAAGCAGAAGAAAACCCACCGCAAATGGATTGCCACCGGCGCAGCCGCTGTGCTCCTACTCTGCGGTGGTGGCGTAGCAATCGCCAACCTAACCCAGAGCAACTCCCCAGCGGCCAGCAAGAGCCCCGCAGCCCCTGCCGCCTGCTCCACCACCCAGGTCGTTAACGTAGCCACCACTGACGCTATGGCTAAGGCCCTCAAGGCCATGCCTGTTGACGCTGAAAGCTGCATTACCCTGAACCTGACCACCGATAAGTCAGCAACCGACGTTCTAGCTTCTAGCGCCGAAGGGGCCTCTACCACCAACCTCTGGATCCCTGACTCCACCGTCCGGGCCCAGCTAGCCATGAGCGAAACAGCAAGCAGCCTAGAACCCACCGCTGAGTCCCTGGCCCAGTCACCGGCCGTTGTTATTACCGAAAAGGACGCCTCGTACAGCACCTGGCTTGATGTGCTCAAGGCCAGCGACACCGTCAGCATGGGCGACCCCAAGACTGACTCTGCTGCTTTCGCAGCCCTCATCTCTGGTGTCTCTGAAGCGACCAACGGAGCTATCTCTCTTGAAGACCTGTCCGCAGGTAGCGGCAACCGGGCCCAGACCATTGGGGTGACCGAAGCCGCTCAGACCTCTAGCCAGCTGCTCAGCGCCGTTGACCAGGGCGAAAAGGACAGCGCCGTTGTCACCGAAGCAGACTACGCCGCCTACACCCAGGCCCAGAAGGACTCCGGCCTGAAGGCCCTAGTTCCAGCCGATGGCTCCTACGCCCTGAACTACCCCCTCTACAAGACCTCAACAACTAACACCACCGTTGACCAGGCAGCTGAGCAGATTAAGGCCTTTGTGGCCAGTGAAGAAGGCAAGCAGGCCCTGGGCCAGGCCGGCCTGCGCACCGCCGAAGGCGAGCTTGTAACCAGCGGCCAGAATGTTGGCCAGTTCAGCCAGCTCACCCCCAGCAACCCTGAAGTTCTAGGCCAGGTCTGGACCTCCTACTCCCTGCAGTCAGCCCCCTTCAAGTCCCTGATCGTACTTGATGCCTCTGGCTCCATGCTGGACCCTGTTGCAGGGACCGATAAGAGCCGAATGGACATTACCGTTGAGTCAGTCCTAGCCGGTTCCCAGCTCTTCCCCGCCCGTGACTCCATGGGCCTGTGGAAGTTCTCCCGCAACATCACCACCGCCTCAGGCGAAGTCTCTGACTTCGAAGAGCTGGTCCCTGTTCGGGGCCTAGAGGCAATCACTGACGGCAAGACCCAGCGGGAGCTCCTGCAGGAAGCTGGCCTGAGCATTTCCTCTTCCATCCACCCCGATGACCAGACCGCCCTCTACGACACCATGCTCGCTGCCTTCCGCTCCGCTAAGGACAGCTACCAGGCCGGAGCTGTGAACGGTGTTGTTATTCTGACCGACGGCCAGAACGTAGATGACGGTTCCATCAGCCAGGAGGACCTCATCTCAACCATCCAGGCTGAGCAGGACCCCAACAACCCCATCTTCTTCTTCCTGATCGGTATCTCTGAAGACGCCGATATGGCCTCTTTGACTACTATCGCCCAGAGCGTCGGCGGTGAAGCCCACCTGGCCTCATCCCCCACCGACATTCAGCGGATCTTCGCTGAGGCTCTGACCGTGCAGGCAGCAGACGTAGACGCTGCCGTAGCAGGCCAGTAAGAAGCCAGCAGGCCAGTAAGCCTGCCCTCCAGGTCTAAGGATTATAAGAACTCAAGGGCCCACCCCTCAATTGAGGGGTGGGCCCTTGAGTTCTTAGGAGGCAGGATCCCTAGCTAAGCTGGAAGGCCCCTGCTAGCTGCCAGGCAGCAGGGGCAAGTTTCCTAGTGGAAGAAGTGGCGGCTACCAGTGAAGTACATGGTTACGCCAGCTTCCTGGGCAGCTGCGATTACCTCTTCATCACGGATAGAACCGCCAGGCTGCACAACCGCCCGAACGCCAGCGTCCAAGAGGACCTGCAGGCCATCAGCGAAGGGGAAGAAGGCATCAGAGGCAGCTACTGAGCCGCGGGCCCGCTCAGCCCCATCAGCGAGGGTGTTGGCCCGCTCTACTGACAGGCGGCAGGAATCAACCCGGTTAACCTGGCCCATGCCAATACCAACGGCAGCGCCGTCCTGGGCAAGGAGGATAGCGTTTGACTTAGCAGACCGCAGGGCCTTCCAGGCGAACTGAAGGTCAGCTAGGGTAGCTTCATCAGCGGCCTGGCCAGCTACCAGCTGCCAGTTCTCTACCTGATCGCCCTCAGCCTGTAGGCGGTCGGCATCCTGGAAGAGGGCACCACCGGAAACCTGCCGGTATTCAAGAGCCTCGCGGGAGAACCCTTCAGGCAGCTGAAGGATCCGCAGGTTCTTTTTAGTCTGCAAGATCTCTAGGGCCTCAGGGCTGAAGGAGGGGGCAATAATAACCTCAGTGAAGATACCCTTAACGGTCTCTGCCATCTGGGCGCTCACTTCACGGTTAGCAGCAATCACACCCCCGTAGGCTGAGAGGGGGTCACAGGCGTGGGCCTTAGCGTGGGCATCTGCAATGGGGTCAGCAGCATCTGCCGCCCCCACAGCAATACCGCAGGGGTTATTGTGCTTGATGATAGCCACAGCAGGCTCAGCAAAGTCGTAGGCGGCCCGCAGGGCGGCATCCCCATCAACATAGTTGTTGTAGCTCATGGCCTTACCGCCAAGCAGTTCAGCCTGGGCAATACCGGGAGCGGCTGCGGGGTCAACATAGAGGGCAGCGGCCTGGTGGGGGTTTTCCCCGTAGCGCAGGGACTCAGAACGCTCAAAGGCCAGACCGGCGAAGGGGGGCCAGTAGTTGGCCTCTTCATCCTTTTCAAACTGGGCGGCGGTCCAGGTAGCAACGGCAGTATCGTAGGCGGCAGTGTGGGCGAAGGCCGCTGAGGCCAGGCGGCGGCGCTCAGCTAGGCTAAAGCCCCCATTCTGGGCTGCTTCAAGCACCTGGCCGTAACGGGCAGGGTCAACAACAATCGCCACAGCATCATGGTTCTTAGCAGCTGCCCGCACCATTGAGGGGCCACCGATGTCGATCTTTTCGATGATGGCATCCTGGTCAGCCCCAGAGGCAACGGTCTCAACGAAGGGGTAGAGGTTGACGACCACCAGGTCAAAGGCCTCAATTTCTAGGTCCTTGAGGGTATCAAGGTGCTCCTGCTTGCGGCGGTCAGCCAGGATACCGGCGTGAACCCGCGGGTGCAGGGTCTTAACCCGGCCCTCTAGGCATTCGGGGAAGCCGGTTAGGTCTGACACCTCAGTCACCGGCACGCCTGCTGCTGCAATGGTGGCGGCCGTTGAACCGGTTGACACAAGGGCAACCCCTGCCTGATGCAGGCCCTGGGCTAGCTCTTCAAGGCCGGTCTTATCGTAAACAGAAATCAGGGCTCGCTTGAGCGGTAGACGGTCGAGTTCAATCAGACTCACAGGTGTACTCCCTTTATTGGTGGCTTGCCCGGCTTTACCCCAGGCAGTTAGGTGGTTATCTGGGTGTGAGTCGTATATCTGGGGCCCCGACCCTAGGCCCAGCCCCAGGCTAGGGGCTAAACTTTCAGGTTAGGCCTGCTGACCTTTGAGGTCCTGGGCCAGGCGGGCAATGGTAGCTACCAGGAGCACCCGCTCTTTGACCTTGATACGTTCGTGCAGGCTCTCTTCGCTGTCGTCGTCGAGAACATCAACAGCAGCCTGGGCCAGGATAGGGCCAGTATCAACCCCTGAGTCCACCAGGTGCACGGTCAGGCCGGTTACCTTCACCCCGTGGGCCAGGGCGTCGCGGACCCCGTGGGCACCGGGGAAGGAGGGCAGAAGGGCCGGGTGGGTGTTGATAATGCGGTGGGCGAAGCGGTCAACCAGCTGGGCATCTACAATGCGCATAAAACCGGCAAAAATAATATAGTCAGCCCCGTAGCTGGCCAGGGCCTCTTCAAGGGCCCGGTTCCAGGCCTCACGGCTCTGGTAGGCCTTAGGTTCCACCAGGAAGGTAGGGATTCCAGCTGCCTGAGCCCGATCTAGGCCTAGGCAGGGCTTGTCTGCCCCTACCGCTAGGACCTGAACGTCAAGGTCGCCTGCTGCTACGGAATCAAGAATGGACTGCAAATTTGTGCCCGACCCGGACACCATCACCACAATGCGCATAGAGAAAGTTTATCGCATGCCGACGCTGAGCACCTGCCTAGCTTTTATGGTGAGATGCTCGGCTACGACCCGCTCACTGCTCCAGGGCGGTAAGGTGGTAGGTATGTCTCAGACCCTGCCTTCTGCAAGCCAGCCCCCTTCTGACCGTCAGCTGGAGAATATCAAGATCTACTCCCGCCTCTCCTTCCTGGCCATGGTTGCCACTGTAGGGAGCAGCTCCTACCCTGGCTGGTTTTCTGCCCTGAGCCTGGCCCTGGCCCTGCTAACCCTTATTCTTGCCACGGTGAGCCTGGTGAAGATGGTCGGAGCCAGATTCCCAGCCTTCTCTGTGGCTCTGATGGTGATGCTGATGCTCTGGTCCCTCTTTCTAGCTTTTGGGGCCCTGATTCAGCTGATCTTTATGGACCAGTCCCTAGCCTACGCTCACTGCCTGGAGCAGGCCCTGACTCTCAGCCGCCAGCAGCAGTGTACAGCGCAGATGAGTGACGGTCTGCTCCAGCAGCTCCTAGGCGGGCAGGGCAACTAGCAGCAGCTAGGGCCGCCTGCCCCGCCGGGACTGGGGGCGGCGGATGAGGGGCTGGAAGGGGCGAACCTTACCCTCTTGGCTAGCTTCAGGCTGGGCCTGATCCTCTAAGGCTGGATCGGCTGCTTCTAGGGGCCCTGCCTGCTCAGCTGGCTCCACCCCCTCAGCCTGGTCTGCCTCTTCTTCCTGCTCAGGCTCAGGCGGGTTGGGGGTGGCCTGAAGCTCCTGAGCTTCCTTACCCTGCTGCTCTAGCTGCTGAGGGACCGGCCGAAGCCGGAGCCTGGAGGCTGCAGGCAGCTGGGCAGGAGGATCGGCCTGATCCTCTACCGCAAAACGTTCCAGCTCCCCAGAAGTATCACGAACCAGCAGGTGGGCCAGACCCAGGCCCAGCATTGAACCGGCAGCAAGAAGGCCAGCCCCGTAGCAGGCAAAGAGCAGAGGATCAGGGCCCAGCTCCCTAAAGCGGCCCACCCCCAGTGAACCGTTGGAGGCCCAGCCAAGGGCCAGGAGGAGCAGGAAGCTGGGAATAAAAGTTAGCAGCCCCAGGCTCAGGGTAGAGAGGGGCCAGGAGATAAAACGAAAGCGAATCTTGAGGGAAAACCACTCATCAAGGTGGTTCTCCCCCTCCCTAAAGAACCACCAGCCGCCTAAGGCGCCAGCGGCCAGGGGCAGGGCTAAGGCCAGGTAGCCCCAGGGCTCCTGGGCATAGGGCAGGGCCCCCAGGATGGGGAAGGTAGGCAGGGGGCCAACCTCTGTGCCGGTCAGGTCAACCCGGGTGCCGGTCCCCAGGGCGAAGCCTGCCCCTGAGCTCCAGGCCATAGCGAAAATCAGGAAGTTAGGGAGCAGGCCCAGCTGCAGCAGGGTCAGGGCCAGGCCGCCAACAGCCCCCGCCTGAAGGGTCTGATAGAGGGCCACTACCCTATCCCAGTGCCAGAAGAGGGTCAGGCTCAGCAGCAGGGCGCCTCCTGCACAGTAGGCCAAGAAGGCTAGCAGGCTAGAACGGACCAGGGCCCAAAGGTAGGAACCAGCCCAGCGGGAATACTGGCTAAAATGCTTAACCCATTCAGCAGCGTTGACCCCAATCATGGCGGCTAGGGAGCGGGACTCAGCATAGGCCCCAGCCACTAGGCCCAGGGCAAGAAGCCAGAGGGGCAGCAGGGCCGCAGCCAGGGGCCAGGTTGAGAAATCATCGCTACGGGAGAAAAGACTGATACCAGCCCCCACCAGCCCGTAGGCCCCTAGGCCGGCTAGAAGGGGCTGCCAGAACTGCCCCTCGTAGCTGGCCCTGGCCAGTCTTCTACCGGACCGGTAGCACAGGTAGAAGGGAATCAGGCTCAGCCCCAGGGGCATCAGGCTCATGGTTCCCTCAACGGGGGCGTATATTCCCTGCTGGGGAATGGACATCTCTAGGGGAACCCCGTGAACTAGAAGCCAGATATGACCGGCTAAGGAGAAGGCCTGGGAAAGGCTTCCACTGTTAAAGCCCTTGGTGTACCAGACAGCAACCAGCAGGAGGGCCAAAAGCAGGTAGGAAACCAGGGCAAGGAGGGAAAGTTCTACGAAACCTTGAAGCCAAAGGGGCATTGGCAGGCTTGAGGAGCGGCGGCGGGCAGTGGTATTCATCGTCCCTTTATCATGTCATGTTTCGTGAAGCTATGGGGAAGATCCAGAAGGC
>JAXDRN010000018.1:0-9553 GCA_034090985.1 Rothia sp. (in: high G+C Gram-positive bacteria)
CAATAGGCCAGGTTCCTGCTGGCAGTAGCGAGCAGGAACCTGGCCTGACCTTCAGGGTCGGTCACTGGGCCTAAAACCTAGGCTTAGATCACTCCCTCAGAGAAGGGGTAGGGGTTGCCGAAGCGGTGGGCGGTAATAGAGACGGCCTGCTCCCGCAGGAAGGGTAGCATCTCAATCCGACCTGCTTCTGTAACGGGCTGGAAGTAGACGGCAATATCGGGCCGGCCGTCCAGTGCCTCGTAGATGCTGCCTGCATCGCTACCGATGTAGCGGATGCGGGCCCCTTCAAGGGCGGTGCCCTCAAGCTGCTTGGAGGGGGTCTTAGCGATCTTGGCCAGGGAGGCCCGGTAGGCGGCATCGCTCTGGTCTAGGACCTTCACCCCTGCCCCGCGCAGGGCTGAGCTGAGGGCAGCCGGTAGGCTCTGGCCGCTAGAAAATTCAATCTTAGCCCCAGCTGCTAGGCCTGCAAGCAGCACGCGCAGGGCAGCTTCAGCCTGGCCGTCCTCATCCAGGCGCACCTGAACACTGGTGGGCAGGTAGCGCAGGATATTGCGCTCGACACCCAGCTGGCTGGGGTCGTGGCCGATTCCAAATTCCTTGGCCCAGGCCTGAGCGTCAGAGGCAGCTGAACGCTGGAGCATCTGACCGGCTGGCCCCTGGGCTAGCTGCTGATCAAGGGCAGCTAGGACCGATCGTACGCCAGCCTGTGAGGGGGCGGTGCTTGCGGTGGATTCTGCACTCTCCCAGTCAGAGAGGGCAACCAGGTAGTTGGGGCCACCGGCCTTGGTGCCAGAGCCTACAGTGGACTTCTTCCAGCCGCCGAAGGGCTGGCGCTGAACGATAGCGCCGGTAATGCCCCGGTTGACATAGAGGTTGCCGGCCTGAACCTTAGAGAGCCAGAGGTCCAGTTCGTCAGCGTCCAGAGAGTGCAGGCCTGCAGTGAGGCCGTAGTCGGTGGCGTTTTGAAGTTCAATAGCCTCTTCCAGGGTAGCTGCCTTCATCACACCTAGGATGGGGCCAAAGTATTCGGTGAGGTGGTATTCGCTACCGGGCTTAACCCCTGCCCGCACACCGGGTGACCAGAGGCGGCCGGTTTCATCAAGCTGCTGGGGCTGCAGAATCCAGGTCTCCCCGGGACCTAGGGTGGTGAGCCCTCGCAGTAGCTTACCTTCTGGCTTTTCAATGACGGGGCCCATCTCTGCCTCAATATCCTGGGGGTGGGCAACCCGCAGGGACTTCACAGCATCAACCAGCTGGTTGTAGAAGCGCTTGGACTCCCCTACTGAGCCAACCAGAATCACCGTTGAGGCGGCAGAGCACTTCTGCCCTGCGTGACCGAAGGCCGAGTAGACAACATCCTTGACGGCCAGGTCTAGGTCAGCGTTGGGGGTAACGATAATAGAGTTCTTACCTGAGGTTTCACCGAAGAGGGGAAGGTCCTTCCGCCAGGACCGGAACATTTCGGCTGTCTCATAACCGCCGGTCAGAATCAGCCGGTCTACGGCCGGGTGGGCGATCATCTTTGAACCGGCCTGCCGGTCGGTGACCTTGACCAGGCGTAGGGCCTGGCGGGGTACGCCAGCCTCCCAGAGGACCTCGGCAATGAGGGCGCCTACGCGGGCGGTGTTAGAGGCGGGCTTGAAGATCACAGCTGAGCCTGCTGCCAGGGCAGCGATAACCCCGCCGACAGGGATGGCGGTGGGGAAGTTCCAGGGCGGAATAACTAGGGTGAGCTTCACCGGCCGGTGCTGGGCACCGTCTACCTGCTCTAGGCCTTCTGCCAGCTGGGCATAGTAGTAGGCAAAGTCAACGGCTTCTGAGACTTCAACATCACCCTGGTCTAGGGTTTTGCCGGCCTCGTAGGCCATGATTTCCATAAAGTCGGCCCGGTGAAGGGCTAGGGCTACTGCCGCCTTGCGCAGGATCTTAGCCCGTTCCTGGGCGGGCAGGGCCCCCCATTCTGCTCCTGCTGCCTGGGTTTCTGCAACCAGGGTCTCGGCTTCCTTAACTGATCCCAGTTCGTTGGCAGCTAGGGTTTCAAGACCAATCTGGGTGGTCTTGGAACGTTCTAGGATGGCCCGGCCCCATTGGCGGTTAGCTGCCAGGGCAGGGTCGGTATCGGGGGTGTTTTCAAAGATGCCGGCAGCTGGCTTGAAGACGGTGTCGGCGGTTTCTTCTAGCCGGTTCTGGGTACGCTGGGGTGGCTGGATTTGGTCGGTGACTTCCTTCAAGGAACGCAGGAAGCGGTTCTTCTCCCTCTCAAAGAGCAGGGGGGATGAATCTAGGTCAAAGACGGCGCTCATGAAGTTCTCACTTGAGGCGTTTTCTTCGAGGCGGCGAACCAGGTAGGAGATTGCTACGTCGAATTCCTGGGGGCGCACGACGGGGGTGTAGAGCAGCAGGTGCCCTACCCGGCGGCGGATCACTTCAGCCTGCTGGGAGGCCATGCCGATCAGCATTTCAAATTCAATGTCCTTCTCTAGGCCCCTATCTTCAGCCAGCAGAAGGGCAAAGGCTACGTCAAAGAGGTTGTGGCCTGCCACCCCTAGGCGGATGTTCTTGGTGTGCTCAGGCTGCAGGGCGTAGTTGAGGATTCGCTTGTAGTTAGTGTCTGAGTCCTGCTTGGAGGCGCAGGTGGTCAGGGGCCAGCCATGCAGGGCAGCTTCAACCCTTTCCATCGAGAGGTTAGCGCCCTTGACCAGGCGGACCTTGATACGGGCCCCGCCAGTTTCAACGCGCTTGGCAGCCCAGGCCTGGAGGCGCTGCATGGCAGCTAGGGTATCTGGCAGGTAGGCCTGAAGAACGATACCTGCTTCTAGGTTTTTCAGCTGGGGCTGGTCAAGGATCTTGGTAAAGACCTCAATGGTCATATCTAGATCCTTGTATTCTTCCATGTCCAGGTTGATGAACTTCTGGGCTGGGGAGTTTGCGGCAAGTTCGTAGAGGGGGGTCAGGCGGCGGACGGCTTCATCTACGACTTCCTCAAAGGCCCAGTGGGAGTGGGGGCCAGATACCGAGGAGACCTTGATGGAAACGTAGTCAACATCGTCGCGGGCCAGCAGGCGCTTGGTTTCGCTCAGGCGGCGTTCGGCTTCCCGGTCACCGAGTACGGCTTCACCGAGCAGGTTGATGTTGAGCTTGTTGCCGCTTGCGGTGAGGTGCTTGATGGCTGGGCCTAGTTTTTCGTCCCGGGCATCAACAATCAGGTGGCCTACCATCTGGCGTAGGACGGTGCGGGCAATGGGCACGGTGGGCCAGGAGGCCTTGGCAGCTAGCTTGCCGCCTAGGCCAACGGCGCTCTTCATGTACCAGGGCAGGAAGGAGGGAACGATGGGGGCGATTCGGCCCAGGTTCTTACCGGCCACTGTCTGGTCTTCGGGGCGGACTACGCCATCGACGAAGCCTACGGTAAAGGCTAGGCCGTTGGGGTCTTTGAGGACTCCTGCTAGTTTTTCTGCAGCCGGGTCTGCTGGGATGCTCTGGGCTTCTTTGACCCAGTCGGCAACGAGTTGGACGGCCTGGTCTGCTAGTGCCTGGTGGTGGGTGTCGCTGAAGGGCTGTGCCATGGGCTAAAACCTCCTGTGAGTCCGCTGGGGCGGAAAAGGGCTTAATCTCTTGTTATCCATTTCACCATCTTTGAGTCCCCAAAACACTATTAGAAAAAATGAATATTTTTGAGCAAATAGGTTAAGCTCTGCTAATCTATACCTGATGCCACCCCCAACCGAAAGGATCCCCCATGTACGACCTTCGCAGGCTGGCCATGCTCCTAGAGATCCACGAACGCGGCACCCTCGCAGCAGCAGCCCAGGCCCTCCATCTCACCTCTTCAGCTGTCTCCCAGCAGATCAGCACCCTAGAAAAAGAGGTAGGAACTGCCCTGCTGCGCAAGGTAGGGCGGCGGGTAGAACTCACCCCAGAAGCCCTGATTCTGATTGCCAGCACCCGCAGCATTCTCAAGGAACTAGACGCAGCTAAAACCAGAATCACCCTGCTTGAGGGAGTACCTACCGGCCTGGTTCGCCTAGCTATCTTCCAGTCAGCCGCCCAGGCCCTTCTGGCCCCCTGCCTGGCCCAGCTAGCCCAGCAGGCCCCCCAGGTTCAGCTACAGGTAACACAGATTGACCCAGAAAGCGGCCTATCTCTAACCCGCAGTAGGGAATTTGACCTGGTGATTGCCGAATCCTACCCCCACCACTACATTCCTGAGTACCCCGAACTCACCTCTGAGCTTCTAACAGAAGATTCCCTCAACCTGGTTGTTTCTGCCGATTCGCAGATAGAAAGCCTGCATGAGGCGGCCCAGCTGCCCTGGGTCTTTGAAGGTGAACACAACACCTCTAGAATCTGGGGAATTAACCAGTGCCGGGCAGCTGGCTTTGAGCCCCAGGTTCGCTATGTGATTGATGATCTGAACACCCACCTGCTCCTGGCAGCAAGCGGGGCGGCTGCCATTATGCCCTCCTTTGCCCTACCCAGCACCGGCCCGGAGCTGGCAGCCAGCCACCGGGTCAAGGCCCTCTCCCTGCCGGGAAACCCCGTGCGTAAGATCTTTATGGCCACCCGCACCGAAAGCAGGAGCCAGCCGGCTATTGCAGCTGTCACCCAGGCCCTTAAAGAGGCCGCCCGCCAGCACGAAAAAACCCACCAAGCCCCCTCAGAAAGGGGCTAGGGCATGGAAAAGGGTGGGGGCAGAAACATCTACCCCCACCCTTTCTCAAGCTAGGATCAGCAGCTGAGCAGGCCTAGATTTTATTGAGCAATAGCTCAGTAGGCCTAGATTTTATTGAGCAGTAGCTCAGCAGATTGAGCCTCAAGGTAGCCCTGGGCCCCGCCGTTGAGAATTGAGCGGGCCAGCAGCTGAATCTTGGGCAGCTGGGCTGGCAAGCCAGAAGAGGCCAGGGCCAGGTTGAGGTCAACCTTCAGGCTCTGCCCGGCAGCCAGGGGCTGGGAAAGGGTCAGGCAGGAGGCCTGGGCAGTCTGCCGGAAGGTCAGGTAGCTGCGCACATTGTTAGAAGCCCCCGTCACCAGTAGCGGCTGGCGGCTTGGAGTGAGCAGGCCAGCTGCATCCAAGACAACTGAACGAACCTCAATAACAGTACCGGCCTTAATGCTTTCACTGCCGGTATTAGCCAGCAGCAGGCTGGTGGGCACCGAGCTGGTAGTGAGGTCCCGGGTTCGCTCCTGGTTACTGAGGGTGGCCGTCCGCTGGCCACTGAAGCTGAGGCTCAGGGCCAGCCCCTGGCTACTGCTTGCCACCTTGCCCAGGGGGGAAGGGACGCTACTGCTGCTGCTGCGGGTGGGCATAGGCCCGGGCAGGGAGGGGCCGGGGGCCCCCAGGGGCAGGGCTGAGGCTGCACTACTGCCAGCTGAGGCCAGGCTAATGAGAGACAGACCAAGGGCTGTTCGACGGTTAAAGAGCTGCATTATGCACGACCTTTCTGGGCTGCAATCCGGTAGACACCGCTGATGGTTCCCTGCCACCAGGTACCGAAGGAGTCAATGGTTCCTACCATTTGAAGGGTATCGCCACCGCCGAGCAGGATGCTCACATGGTCTGGTAGCCGCTGTTCGTAGAGGGTTCGGCCTGTTGCCATATCAATTGCTACAGCATGAATGTAGGCCCCGTCTGCCAGGCCAGCTGGGCCCCGCCGCCGCTCACAGGTGTAGATGATCCCGTCTGCGGTGGAGTAGCGGGGAACAGCTGATGAGTAGACATCAGGCCTGTTCCAGACCTGCTTGAGGCCGCTGGGGGTAATGTCCCAGCGTTCCATGCCGGGGGCAAAGAGGGCTGAGGCTGGGATTGAGGTTCCAGCTCCGTCTGGGTACTTAGGGTAGGGGTAGCCGAAGGTGTTGGCCCCAATAACCGTGTTGCCGATACCGATCATGGAGTTCTCTGTGCCAGATGTTCCCTGGGCAAAGAGGGCGGTTTTACCTACCAGTGAGCCGTCGGCAGTTCGGTAGATGATGACGTTTTCACGACCGTCGGCGTTATCGGTCAGCATGACGTAGTCTGACCCCTTGGGGCCAAAGAAGGTGGGTGAGGCCCCTGAACCGTAGGCCAGCTTGCCGGGTTTGCGGGCCCGGCCCCGGTCGTAGGTGCGGAACCAGGTGACCTGGGGAGCCCCGCTTGTTGGGTGGGCACTAAGCATGTAGATAGCGTGGGAGGTGACGACGCTAACCCCGCTGGGGCAGGAGGAAATAGAGTTATCAATCCGCTCTACCCCGCTTGCGCCGCCGCTACGTAGCAGGGCGGCTCGAATGGTGCCCTTATTTAGGTCTACGATGCCGACGGCTCCGTTTTTAGAGGCTACCCAGACCCGGCCCTGCCAGTCAGGGACCAGGCCTACTACCTGGTCGCCTTCAACCAGGGAGAGCATGCCTGAGAGGTCCACCCGGGAATCAACCCAGATGGAGCGGCCATCAGCTGAGTGGGCCAGGCGGATGAGGCTGTTGCTGCCGTCTACCAGGACCATGCGGTCTTTTTCATCGAGGTAGGCGTAGACTCCGCCGAGCAGGGCGCCCTTGGGTAGGTCTAGCTTGGCCAGTTCAGTGCCGTTGGGGTGCAGGATAACAATCTTGGGCACCAGCATTTGGAGCTTGTCTGAGAAGACCTGGGTGCAGAGGACCTGCACGAAGGTGTCTTTGCCAACAAGGACGGTTGGGCAGGCTCCGCCTAGGGGGGTTTTGCTGACGGTCCAGGGCTGGGCGCCAGGGCCTGCTAGCGGGGTGCAGTCAGATGCTTGGGCATCACCGTGCATGGTGGTGACGCCGGGGGAACCGAGGAAGGGGTTGACCTCGGCATTATATGAATGTGTTGTCATAGAAGAAAATAATAGACACATTAACCGAAAAACACAAAGCTACTAGTCAGTAGCTTCAAAAAGAATGTTCAATTATTGCAATCATCACCCACCGCCTACTATTCACCTAACAACAAGCCCCAGAAGCCAGCGCAAGAGCCAAGCCAGAACCCCCTAGAAACACTCCCCTCAGCCTAAAAGTATTTGTTTTGCCTAGGATTCAAGGCACCCCCCCTAAAGCTGCCTTCTCTACAATGAGCATAAAAAATCCGCTGACGATCGAGAGCCTAGCGAACAAAAGGGGTCTACAGAGATATAGGAAGCGTCCCCGCGTATAAGGGGACGCCAACTTGCCCCTGATGATAGCGGGGCAATTATGGGAACCATCCCCGAGTATAGGGGGAAGCCAGGGGCGGAACCGCCCATACAGCGTTCCCGCTCGGCGGTGATGGTGTTAAAATTTTAGAGGGAGACGGAAAATTGTCTCCTATTCCGTTAACACCCAAGGGGAAGAGTTCCAACGATGTCTACAGTCATCGTCTCTGATGAATCACGCATCCACGCAGCGGCAGAAGAGATGTTCGGTCTCGTCTCCCCCCTGCTAGATAGTTCAACTCGAGATTTCATCAGTGAGTTACTGTTTGTTGGAGAGGAAGGTATCGCAATCGATGTTATGGCTCCCTACTATGCAAATTCCGCAGCTAGACTTTCCCCTAGTTCACTAACAGCTATAGAAGACTTACACGAGCTTCAACTCTAAACCTATAAGAAAGCGTCCCTGTCAGCCAGGGGCGCTTTTTCGTACCCAAAACCACTAGGAAGCGTCCCCGCGTATAGGGGGAAGCCACTGGCCGGTCTTGGGGTGTACCCAGGCGCTGGGAACCATCCCCGCGTATAGGGGGAAACCCCACTGGGCTTAGTCGCCCCACATAAGAAATAGCCAGGGCAGTTGCCCCGGCTATCCAACAAGTCTTAGGTTCAAGTTTTACCAGCTTTACTTATGATCTCTACAGAAAGGATAGCAGATTATGTCTGGAACCATCCCCGCGTATAGAAAATTCAATCAAACCGCCCCATATTCATAAGCCACCGTACCCCCTAAAGTAGCCCCTCTGCCAGATCGGCATCTACTACCAGGTCTGTAATAGCCCCGGTGGCCAGGGCCGCCCGTAAGGCAACAGCCCGGTGGCGGCCGGCAGCGGCGCAGACCCTCCTGCCAATCCTCACCAGCTCCGCCGGGGTGGGGCCGGTAGCCCGCTGATTGACAGCCAGATCAGCCCAGCTGCCGTCCTCCCTGAGCATGACCGTACACAAATCCCCCACCACCCCCTGGGCCTGCAGGTCCTTCATCTCCTGGCCATCAAAGTAGCCGCCACTATAGACGTGCGACTTCAAAGACCCCCCAAAGGCCCCCACCCCAAAGAGGGCCACATCAGCCTGCCTCTGAACAGAAAGCACCCCGCGAATAGACCTTTCCCGCCACATGGCAGCCTTCGTTTCTGCATAGTCAAAGAAGGCCGGCACCGGAAAGTGAATCATTTGAGCTGAATAGGCTGAAGAAATCTGCCCAAGAATCGCCCCCGAATAGGGAATACCGGTCTGCACAGCATTCCCAGCCCCATTGAGCTGAACCACCCTCACTGAATCTAAGGGCCGCTTCGGCAGATACTGGGCAACTTCTGTCACCGTTGACCCCCAAGCCACCCCCAGGGTTGTTCCAGAAATCATCAGAGAATCCACCAGCCCAGCTGCCGCAATGGCCACCTTCCGCATCCTGGCCAGCTCCGAGGCCTGGCCTGGGGCCCTGACCACCTGCACCCGAATTCGATAGAGGTCAGCCAGTCTCTTCTCTAGGGGGTCAGCCTGGTAGGCCCGCTCATTGATCTGAATGGTCACTACCCCGCTATCCCGGGCAGCCTTAAGCAGGCGAGAGACCGTTGGCCTAGAGACCCCCAGCTGGTGGGCGATCCTTGCCATGGTCTGGTGCTCCCCGTAGTAGAGCTGGGCAGCCTCAAGCAGCTGATTCTTATTTTTGTTCACCACGTTTTGATTCTAGATGAAATTATGTTCATTATGTTGGCTCTCTGCCAGGCCCAGGGGGTCAAATGGTGTCCAAGACACTAACAGGCATCTCAGAAGGAAGACCCCATGACCGCCACCTTCAGCACCCAATCCAAGCTCACCGCAGCCAGCCGCCAGCAGGCCCTAGCAGCTATGACCGACGACAGCGGCGTCGATATCCTGGTCATCGGCGGCGGGGTGACCGGGGCAGGCATCGCCCTGGACGCAGCCACCCGCGGCCTGCGCACCGCCATTGTCGAGGCAGGCGACTGGGCAGCAGGCACCTCATCCTGGTCCTCCAAGCTCGTTCACGGCGGCCTACGCTACCTCTACAACCTAGACTTCAAACTCGTTGCCGAAGCCCTCAAGGAACGCGGCCTGCTCCTCGAAGAGACCGCCCCCCACCTGGTCAAGGCCCAGCCCTTCCTCTGGCCCCTGAAGATGCCCGTCATTGAACGGGCCTACTCAGCTGTAGGTATTGGCATGTACGACACCATGGCCTTCGCCGGGGCAGGCGGCCACCGTACCGTCCCGGCCCAGCGGCACTTCAGCAAGGAAGGCACCAAGAAGGTCTTCCCCGGCATCAAGGACTCAGCCTTCACCGGCGCCATCCAGTTCTACGATGCCCGGGTAGACGACGCCCGCCTGGTCATCGACCTGGTGCGCACTGCCGCCGGCTACGGGGCCCT
>JAXDRN010000019.1:0-12056 GCA_034090985.1 Rothia sp. (in: high G+C Gram-positive bacteria)
GATGGGAAGACGTGGACTAAGTGCCCGTCAACTGGCAGACAAAATAGGCATGGCCCACTCTGCTTTGTCAAAGAGACTTCGAGGAGTAAGCGCGTTTACCATCAACGACTTAGGTGTGATTGCGGCACATATGGGAATCACCCTCGGACAGCTTCTTGGTCCTGTAGTTGATGTACCTCTCACCGGTGAAGATACAGAAAACCCCGCCCCGGCATCGCCGGAACGGGGTGAATCTGATGAAGATGTGCGCCCTGTGGGGCTCGAACCCACGACCCACGGATTAAAAGTCCGATGCTCTACCAACTGAGCTAAAGGCGCATCCACTGAGAAGACTCAGCACCTTCCACTATACACCCACCAGCCCAGTGCAGCAAAAGTCTAGGGCAGCAAAAGTCCAGGGCGGCAATCGTCCAGCCATAGGCCCCCACCATGTTCTAATAAAAACAGTGAACACCCTACTGGAGAGCCCCCTGGCCCACTACTGCCTAGCCCTGATCTTCTTCGTCGGCCTCAGCACAGCCCTGCTGGCCCAGCAAAAAATTCAGCTGGGCTGGCAACCCTACCTGGCCATCTTCCGGGCCTGCCTTCAGCTGGCCCTCATCAGCCTCATCCTTCAGGGAATCCTCTCAAGCTCCTGGGCCCTGCTCCTCTTCATCGCCCTCATGCTCACCACCGCAACCTTCACCACAGGAAAACACGCCCGGGGCCTCTACCGGGGTTTTCAGGCAAGCGCCCTAGCCATCAGCAGTGGCTCCCTGCTAGCCCTGACCCTGATCTTCCTGCTAGGTCTTGTGCCCTACTCCAGCCAAAACCTGGTAGCCCTGGCTGGGATTATCAGCGGCGGCACCATGAGCATCACAACCCTTACAGCCCGCAACTTCAGCAACCTGACCAAGGCCAGGCAGGGGGAAATCGAAAGCTGGCTAGCCCTTGGGGCCCCAGCCCCACCCTGCCGCTGAGGCCCTGACCCCCTAAGCTCAGCCCCGGCTTTGGCCCAGCTACCCTAGCGGCCCTAGACTGTTAGCTATGCCTTCAGAAGCCCGCCACCACCGTCCCGTCCTTTTAGATAGCGAGCGCCTAGACCGCTACCCCCAGGCCCAGGACCTAGAGAAACTTGAAGAGGCCGCCCAGGCTAGCGCCGCTGCCCTGGTCAGCCGGGGGCGGGCCAGTAAGGACCCTTCGGTTATTAAAAGGCTGGTTCGCTACACAGACGAGTTCGGTTTAGAGGTGATGGCCCAGCTCTGGTCTAAGGCTAGCCCGGTGAGCCTGGCTGGGGCCCTCTGGCGGATCTATGCCCTGCGGGCCCTTATCAGGTCTCAGGCCCAGCAGGTGACGATTTATTTTAGGCTTGGGCTAGGTTCTAGTGACCTTGATCAGGCCCTAGCTGGTGTTCCCGATCCACCCGGGCCCCAGGAGATCTGTGAAACGGTTGATCAGATTCTTGCCGGGGCCTACCTGGGCGATTTTGATGTAGCCCTAGATCGTTTTGCCGCCTTCTGCCGGGTTTTGGCCCTGGGCCAGCAGCAGGCCCAGGCTGCTCCTGGGGCTAAGCCCCAAAGGCAGACTAGGCTGCTGGGCACCGCCCAGCACTTAGAGGAGGCAGCCTTGGCCTGGAGGGCCGGTCAGCTCCTCTAGCCTGGGGCTTTCAAAAAAGGGAAAAAAGGGGCCCGGCTCCTCCGAAGCTGGAGGGGCCGGGCCCTGTCGGGTTCTAGCTAGAGGCTAGACCTTGATCCTAGCGGCTAGCGACGTTCTGGTCGTAGCGGTAGATGAAGGCTGCCATAGCATCACGGGCGATGGGGGTTACCGGGCGGTAGGTGCCGTCTTCCCAGCCCTGGCTGATTCCTACAGAAGCCAGCCAGGAGATTTCCTTGTAGAACTGGCTATCGCTTGCTACATCCTTGAAGCGGGAGGTAGCAGGGGCGGTGTAGGCGGGCTTGCCAGCGTAGCGGTAGAAGAAGGCCGCCATGGCGTCACGGTTGACAGGCTGGTTGGGTCGGAAGGTTCCGTCAGCGTAGCCGGTGGTGATTCCCATTGACTCCATCCAGGCGATTTCCTTGTAGAACTGGTGGCTGGTTGGAACGTCGCTGAAGGGGGAGGTGCTGGGAGCCGTGTACTGGGGGGAGCCAGCCATCCGGTAGAAGAAGGCTGCCATAGCGCCGCGCTCTACCTGGGCCAGGGGCCGGTAGCTGCCGTCAGGGTAGCCGGTGGTGATTCCGCGCTGGGCCATCCAGGCAATTTCAGTGTAGAACTGGTCGCCAGGCTTAACGTCGGTGAAGTAGGGGTTGCTGACCTCTTCTGCTGACTCTTCAGTCAGGGTGAGAACCTCAGCCTTAGCCCCGTCTTCGCCTGCCTTCAGGCCGGTCAGGTCACCGGTGCCGTTGTGCATGTGTAGCAGCAGGGCCCTAGCCTCAGTTTCATCTGCTGAGGAGCGGTGGACGGTTAGGTCCTGGTCGGGCTGGTCAAGGAAGAGGCTGGCTGAGTCTGATGCTCCACCTTCAAACCAGACCTTGGGGTCGTAGGGGTTGTAGGAGATCCAGCCGGTTCCGTCTACAGCCTGGAGGGGTTCGTAGTTGGAGAAGGTATTCACCTGGTAGCGCAGGTTGCCTGCGTTTTCGGCGGTGATACCCATCTTGGTCAGGTCAACAGGCATATCCAGGGTGTTGGAGTCGAAGGTGTTGGTATCAACATCACCAAAGGCTCCATTGACCGGCAGGCTGTCGATGAGCACTAGCTGGCCGTTGCGGTAACCGGCTAGGGCAGCTAGGGGGTAGTCCAGGCCGGTAGCGCGACGGATGAAGAGGTAGTAGTCAGCCCGGTTGTTGTTATCAAGGTCGAAGCCAACTTCAATGCTGGTGGGGCTGGTCAGGTTCTCCCAGTTGGACCAGGTTGAGATACCGATGCTCATCAGGGCCTGGTCTGCCAGGGGCTGGCCGGCTGCCTGAAGGGCAGGGACGTTGCTTGAGGCACCTACATACTGCAGGTCAACCCGCTGGCTGGTGAGGGCCACCAGGGTGGAGCTCTGGATTCGATCTGAGCTCTGGCCCAGCTGGTAGGCTCCGAGCAGGGAGGTGTAGCCGCCCTGGTTCAGGCCGCTGCCTTCAAGGTCGACCCTTGCTTCGGTTGAGTCGTTAGCGAAGCTGATTGCGCTAGAGGATGCCCCCATTGAGGCAACCGGCTTAGGGGCAATCTGCAGGGGTAGACGGATTTCCTGGTCAGCTTCAGTTAGCTGTAGGCGGCCTGATTCGATGCTCAGGTGCTGGCGGGCTACATCCAGCTGCTGGGCAGCGCTGATTCCCTCTAGCTTCTTCTCTAGCTGGGCAGGATCAACAGTTACCCTGACGGTGAAGCGAACCTGCTGGCCGGCTTCAACCCGAACGCTTTGGGGGGCAGAGAAGCTGACACCGGGCAGGTCAGAGGAGGCCTCAAAATTGATCTGGTAGGTGTGGGCCTTGGAGTCTGAGTTATCAAGGATCAGCTCCCGGCTGTAGGTCTGCAGGCCGGAGTTGGGATCTACCTCAACTACGCCGAAGCTCTCTGAGACCTGGTCGGGGTGGTCTGCGTTGTAGACCAGGACCTTCTGGTTAACAGCCTTCAGGGCATCAACTCGGCCAGAGCCAACCCGCTCTACGGTTTCTACCAGGCCCTCGTCGGTGGTGATGTCATGAACTGCTGAGTTCATGATTGCTGCCTTCACGTCAGAGGCGGAGTAGGACTGGTTAGCCTCAATGACCAGGGCTGCAACACCGGCAACATGGGGGGTTGCCATAGAGGTGCCAGACATGATGGCCTTGGCTGACCCGCCGGCAACAGCCGCTGAACCAATGTTAGTGCCGGGAGCGGCAACGTCAGGCTTGGTGTAGCCGATGCTGCCGTGAACACCACGGGCTGATGAGGGGTTGAGCTGGTCTCCCATGCCGCTATCGACCACAGTTGAAGCAATCCACTCGTTCTTGAGGGAGATTTTCACGCTCTGGCCGGCTTCTACAGCCTGGCGGACCTTCTGGGCGTCGGTGCGGTTCAGACGGACGCCGGGGATAGTCTTGTTACCGGCAATACCGGTAGTTTCCATCTCTACGCTAGAGGCAAGAACAACGCCCTTAGCTCCGGCTGCTTCTAGGTTGTTGAAGCGAACAGCAGAGCCGCAGGGGAAGGTTCCGGTCTCATCAGCCCAGTCAATGAAGACCCACTTGCCTGCAAAGTCAGTGCCGGCGGGGAAGGCATCACAGGCGTACCTGTTGTCTGCTGGGGCCATGACGATTTCGCCGCTGAGGGCCTCTGGGCTGGCTGAGGCGTAGTCGTAGTTGACAGAGTAGTCACCGGTAACGGGCCCTGCAATAGAGGCCGGGGCGGTAATTTCTGCCTTATCCACATAGGTGGTTGAGCCGATGCTGTTGGCTACAGCCAGGGCTGAGCGGGCGTTGGCTGGGTTGCCTGAGATGGAGTAGGTATCTCCGTTTCCGCCAGCAGCATTAGAGTTACCGGCTGCCACAACGGAGAGGACACCCTGACGGGTAAGAGCATCTACCAGGGCGTTTTCGGGGTCGTCAGTGGCCCCGAAGTCTGAGCCTAGGGACATATTGACCACGTCAACCCGGTCATCGTACTTACCGTCCCCGTTGGGGTCTAGGGCCCGGTCGAGGGCCAGGCCGGTCAGGTCAGTAGAGCCTGAGCAACCAAAGACGCGGAAGTCAACGATCTGGGCCCCAGGGGCTGAACCGGCCCCAATGCTCATGGCCTTCATCTGCTCGGCGGTCAGGGAGGTGTAGTCGCCCTTGAAGGGGGATCCATCCTCTTGAACGGCGTAGCCGGCGGCAGTACCAGCAACGTGGGTTCCGTGGCCCGCATCCTTACAGTCCAGGGGGTTCCCATCGGGCTGGGGGACGGCATTCCTGGAGTCGTTGGCGTTGTAGTTATCGCCAGCTAGGTCGTAGCCACCCAGGTACTTTTCTGGGTCGTAGAGGCCAGAATCAGCAGCGGGGAAGTCGCTCAGGGCAGAGGCCTGCTGGTAGGCTTCAGCGGTGCCGGGGCCCCCGAACTGGGTGTGGGTGTAGTCAACGCCGGTGTCGATGATGGCGATTTTCACGCCCTGGCCAGTAAAGCCAGTCTGCTGCCAGGTGGCAATGGCCTGGGTGTCGATGGTGGTTCCGGTATTAGAGGGGGTCTTTGAGACGATGGGTGAAATCTTCACAACGTCTGAGCGGCTAGCTAGTTCCCGGATCTTAGCTGCGTCCCCGCGTAGGGCCACCCCGCGCAGGGTGTTGTGGGTGGTGTAGAGGACGCTAGCGCCAGCCTGGTCGGCAGCTGACTGGCCCTGCTGCTGGACAGCAGCGGCAATAGCCTGCACCTGAGACTGGGTATCTACAGAACTGGTCGCTGCCCGGTCTTGCTGGCTAGCAAGAGGCTGGGTGCTTTCGTAGGCTCCAGCTCCCCTGAACTGAACGTAAACGCTCACCTGGCCTTCAGCGGCCTGCATGGAGGGGGTGAGGACGGTATCTTCCTTCAGCTGGTCTACTGAGCTCTGGAAGAGACGGGCATCTTCAGCGGCCTGGGCTGTAGGAAGGCCCAAGGTCAGTACCATGCCCAGGCTGAGCATGGATGCTGCCCCCAGGCTTGCGACCTTCTTGGTCACCTGCTTTGCTTTCATAAATGGATTCCTTTGTCAGAGGTGGTCCCTAGGTGGTGTGTGTGTCTGCTCAAGGCAAGACCCTTAATAACAATGTCCTAACTCACACTCCTAGGTCAATTCCCTCTAAGACTTTTTTCAAAAATTTCACTTTTTTACTCGCTAGTAGCCCTAGAAGACCGGCCTGAAAACCAGTTGGAAAAAAGTTGACCGCCAGGGTTGACAAGGGCCCTACAGAGGAGAATGATAGATACCAAGATGTCAGGCTGCTAATAGGTAGCCCCGGGCTCCAAATATTTAGCCGCTTCGAGCGGCCTGTCGCCGAGAGGCGCTCCCAGCCTGACATCGCTATACCCCATAGCACCCCGCCGGGTTACCGCTTCCACCCCAGCCGGTAACCCGGCCCCCTTTTTTAAAAGCAGCCCCAGCAGGGCTGCGGCCACCTTCCTGTAACCTTCAGGCGGTACCATGAGCCTAAAGGCAGACGCACCCCACCCAGCAGGAAGGCCAGAGCCATGCTCCACCGCCTCTTTCCCCAAAATCAAGGTTCCCTCACAGCCCTAGCAGACCTCTCCAACCAGGTAGCCGAAGCAGCTGCTATCCTCTCTGAAATGGTTGGCTCCCCTGAAGACCGCTACCCCCACCTCCTTGAAAGGGCCCTCACCCACGAGGCAGACACCCTAGACCTTCTACTGACCACCATGACAGCCGTCCGCAGCTCCTTCTCGGCCCCCATCCCCCGGGAAGATATCTACACCCTAGCGACCTCCCTGAACACGGCTGTAGAAAAACTGACCTCTGCCGCTAACATCTTGCACCTCTACGGCATTGTTCGCTTCTCCCCCAAGGCAGCCACCCTGCTCGACCTCATCCAGCGCCAGGCCGTTCTAACCACCGGCATCATCCCCCAGCTGACCACCTTGCACAATCTTGATGACTACTGGATTACCATGCTGCGCATTACCAAGCAGGCAGTTCGCATTGCAGAAGAATACGACGCTGAAATCCAGAGCCGCTACAAGCAGAGCCGCTACCTGCAAACCACCCGCTTTATCCACAAGCTCCTAGAGGCCTCAGAGGCCATGCGAACTGTTGCCGTAGAAATTGGCCGCATTATCGTTCAGGAGTCCTAGTGACCCTCACCCTCTTCACCCTCGGCTGCCTGGCCCTGCTGGCCTACACCTTCGTGGTGGGCTTCCACGATGCCCCCAACGCCACCGCCATCCCTATCAGAACCAGGTCCCTAACACCCACCAGCGCCCTGGGAACCAGCGCCCTCTTCAACCTGCTCGGCCTGCTCCTGACGGCCTTCCTGCTGAGCCCCCTAACTAACCACTGGCTCCGGCTACCGCCTAGCAACACCGGCCTCGCCATGCTCCTCACAGCCCTCCTTACCGCCATCATCTGGGGGGTTATTACCTGGTGGTTCCGAATCCCCTCATCCTCTACCCACGCCCTGATGAGCGGCCTAGCTGGAAGCGCCTGGGCAGCCTCCCTGAGCGGCCTAGGTAACTACAACCCCATTGATGAGCCCCTAGCCACCTTCATTCTGATCCCCCTGCTCCTGGCCCCCCTGCTCCTCTTCGCCTTCTCCTGGCTAGCTGTTATCCCCTTCCACCACTGGCTGAGCAGGGCCTACCCGGCAACAGTCAACCGCTTCTCCCGGATTATTCTTTCCCTGGCCAACTCCCTTATTTCCCTGGTGCACGGAATCCAAACCGGCCAGAGGGCCATGGTGGTCTTTGCCATGCTCTTCTACACAGCTGGGCTCAGCAGCAGCACCATCAGCTACAGCCTAGCGGCCCTCCTGCTGGGAGCTGCCCTGGCCCTAGGAACAGCCCGGGGCAGCAGTCGGATTGGCTATACCTTCGCCCATCAGATGGTTCATGTTGACCCCTTCCGCGGAGCCATTGCCCACAGCAGCACGGCCCTGAGCCTGGTCCTGCTCCAGTTCTTCCTCAACACCCCAGTTTCTTCCTCCCACCTGGCAGCCTCAGCTGTCTTAGGCTCTGGCATGACCCAGCGGCATGAGTCAGTCCGCCATAAAATAGTCCTTCGTATTATCCTGACCTGGGTTCTAACCCTACCGGCCAGTTTCGCCCTAGCAGCTACCCTCTTTTTAGCCCTTTCCCCCCTGCTCTAGGGCCTACAGCTGCCTTTCTGCTGACAGCCGTATAATGTAGCCGGTAGACCTGAAAATAACCTATATGCAAGGAACCATGCACACTGTCGCAGTCATCATCAGAACCAAGGACCGGCCCCACTTCCTGGCCCGGGCCCTAGCTAACGTCTCTGCCCAAAGCTTTAAGGACTACACCCTGATCCTTATCAATGACGGCGGAGATGCCCAGCAGGTTGAAGAGATCCTTGCCCAAGGCCCGACTTTCCCCTCCCTTCAGGTCATCCACAACCCCCAGTCCCTAGGCATGGAAGCAGCCTCAAACCAGGGTATTCGAGCCAGCCAGTCAACCTATATCGCCATCCACGACGATGACGATTTCTGGGAAGATGACTTCCTGAAGGTCACCGTTGAGGCCCTAGAAAGCAGCGGCCAGCAGATGGTGACAGTCCGCACCATGGAATACTTTGAACGCCTGAAGGAAGATGGCAGCTTCGAACACCTAGAATCCCGGCCCTTCTGGGGGATTCTTAGCGACATCACCTTCCAAGACATCACCCGCACCAACCGGGCTGTGCCCATCTCAATCCTTCACCGCCGCTCCCTGCACCAGGAACTAGGCTACTACCGGGAGGACCTACCTGTAGTAGGCGACTGGGAATTTAACCTCAGAGTGGGGGCCCGCTACCCCATCCTCTTTATTGATCAGCACCTCGCTAACTGGTCTAAGCGCCCAGAGGCTGAAGGGGCCCAGGCCAACAGCGTTCATGCCAGCGGTAAGCTCCACACCATCTATGACGGGCAGGTTCGGGCCCAGGCCATCCGCCAGGACCTAGCCCAGGGCGGCAACCTTGGCCCCTACCTCTTTCAGGCCCACCTAGCCAACCAGGTCGATGGCAGCGTAGGGCACAGCATTGACCTGCTTCACCAGGTACTCCAGCAACTTGACTCCCTTGAAGCCAGGCTAGATAGCCTGCAGGAGAGTAACCAGAAAATCATTGAGCAGCTCAACCGCCCAGAAGAGAAGAAGGGGGCTATCTACCGCCTGCTTCGCCGTCTGAAAGGAAAGCAATAACCATGCCCCGTATCCTTGTACTGGCCGACCTGGGCCAGTCCACCTACCATGTAGGCGATGAAGCCATGGGCATAGCGGCAGCAGAGGAGCTGATCCGCAGGGGCTTTGAGGTAACTATCGCAACCCGGGATATCCGCCATTCCCAGGAGTATATTGCCAGCCCTCAAGGATACATCCGCACCCTTCCCTTCCCCTGGCCACCGGCTGAACGGGAAGCCTACCTTCAGCAGCTGGCCCAGCACCTAGAAGGCCAAGAGGCTGGCCCGGAAATCACAGACTTCGTCCGCCAGGTATCGGCCATGGACGGGATCCTCATTGCAGGTGGGGGTAACATGAACTCCACCTACGGCTGGCTCCTCTACGAGCGGGCAGCCTACGGGCTCATTGCCCAGGCCCACTCTATTCCCCTGGTCATCTCAGGCCAGTCCCTGGGGCCGGTCCTGACCGACCAGGACGCGCAGGTTCTGCGCACCCTCCTCTCTGGGGCCCAGCTCCTAGGCCTCAGGGAGAACCGCTCCCTGGCCTGGGCCCGGGCCCAGGGCCTCAGTGCCCACCAGATAGTTGATGATGCCAGCTTCTACCGCCACAGGGAGCGCACCCTACCTGGCAGGCCGGTGGTAGACCTACCGCCAGCCTACCTCTGCGCCACCTTTGACCGGCTCAGTCCGAGCCAGGCTAGGGCCATAGCCCAACTCCTCGACGAGGTCTACCAGCGCCACGGGCTCTCTACGGTCTTCCTTCCCCACATGGGTCAGCCCCTACAGGCTGATGGGGACCAGGCCACCCACGCCCTGATTGCCTCCTACATGTTGAGCCAACCGATTGAGCTGCCCATGGTCCACGCTGATGATGCCGTTCAGGTTCACCGCGATGCCCAGGTCAACTTCTCTAGCCGCTACCATCCTGGGGTTTTCTCCCTGGCCGGGGGTGTGCCCCACCTAGCCCTGCTACCCGATGCCTTTACGGATATGCGGGTTCGAGGCATGATGGAGCAGTACGGGGCAGGTGACTACGCCCTGGCCCTTGACCTGCTAGAAACCGGAGCTGTTGATAAGGCCCTGCATGAGGTCATTGCTGCCCGGCAGGAGCTGGGTGAAATCTACGCAGACCGGGCCCAGCTCCTAGCCAGCTACTCAGAAAGCTGGTGGGACGCCATCGGCCAGCTCTTCCACGGCCAGCCCCTGCCCCCTCTGGCTGATCTGCTGAACCCTCCGGCCCTCTTTACCGACCAGTGGAACCTACCTAACCTGCTACTGCGTGACAGGTTCGCTGAACTGAGCCTGCAGGCAGCCCAGGCCTGGGCTGAGCAGGACCGGGCTCAGAGCTGGCAGCAGACCTACCGGCAGGAAAGGGAGCTGGCCTCCCGAAGGCTAGAGCAGCTAGAGGAGGAAAGCGAGCAGCTGCGCAGCTACCTGCAGGAGGCCGAAGAGGGGGCCACCCTCAAGGGCTGGATGCGGCGGAAGATGCGCGGTGACTAGGCCTTAACCGAAGCGGCCAGAAACATAGTCTTCGGTTGCCTTCTGGCTGGGGTTGTTGAAGACCTCCTGGGTGGGGGCGTATTCAATGAGCCTGCCGGGCTGGCCGCTTCCGGCAATGTTGAAAAAGGCGGTCTTATCTGACACCCGGGCAGCCTGCTGCATATTGTGGGTAACGATCACGACCGTGTAGTCCCGCTTGAGCTCGTTGATCAGGTCTTCTACGGCCAAAGTTGAGATGGGGTCTAGGGCTGAGCAGGGCTCGTCCATCAAAATCACCTCTGGTTTTACGGCGATGGAGCGGGCAATGCAGAGCCGCTGCTGCTGGCCACCTGAAAGGCCTGACCCGGGCTTATCGAGCCGGTCCTTGACCTCATTCCAGAGGTTGGCTCCCCGCAGGGAAGATTCAAGGAGCTCCTCTGCCTCAGCCTTTGAAATCCTGCGCCGGTTGAGCTTGACCCCAGCTAGGACGTTGTCCCTGATGGACATGGTAGGGAAGGGGTTGGGCCGCTGAAAGACCATACCGACCTGGGAGCGGACTAGAACCGGGTCTACCCCCTTGCCGTAGAGGTCTTCTCCATCCAGAAGGACCTTGCCTTCTACCCGGGCGCCGGGAATGACTTCGTGCATCCGGTTCAGGGTTCTGAGGAAGGTTGATTTTCCGCAACCGGAGGGGCCAATAAAGGCTGTTACGGTTCGGGGCTCGATTTCCATGTTGATGTTTTCTACAGCCAGAAAATCACCATAGTAAACATTCAAATTTTCAACATCAATACGCTTTGACATGGGTTTTCCTTGATCTCAAAAAGTCTTAGGGGCCGCTAGGGCAACTACCTGCCGGTTCGAGGGGCAAAAATCCGGGCAATAGAACGGGCCAGCAGGTTCAAAAGCATAACCAGCAGCAGCAGAATCAGGGCAGCTGACCAGGCCCGGCTACCTGAGATAGCGGCCGCTGTAGGGCTGGTAGGGGCCATTATCTGATAGTAGATATAGGTGGGCAAGGTCGCCATCCAGCCGCTCAGGGCCGACCAGTTAATTGAAGTAACAAACCCTGCTGTGACCAGGATTGGGGCTGTCTCACCAATCACCCGCGCTATAGCCAGAGTAACACCAGAGGCGATACCAGAAATAGCGGTAGGAATAACCACCCTAACAATGGTCCTCCACTTACGGACCCCCAGGGCGTACGAGGCCTCTCGCAGCTCATGGGGAACAATCCTCAGCATCTCTTCAGTACTACGAACCACAATCGGAACCATCAGCACTGATAGAGCCAGGGCAGCTACAAGCCCCATCCGGTTCATGGGGTTCCCAGAGACCAGGGCAAAGAAAGAGGCAGCAAAGAGGCCAGCGACGATCGAGGGGATACCGGTCATCACATCAACAAAGAAGGTAATAGCCCGGGCCAGCCAGCGGCCCTGACCGTACTCAACCAGGTAGATGCCGGTCAAAAGACCCACCGGCACAGAAATCAAGGTCGCTAGGGCGGTAATGCTTACGGTCCCCACAAGGGCATGGTAGATTCCGCCCAGGATCGGCCCCTCACCGGCGGCAGCTGCCTGATCGTGGACTCCAGTCACCCCCTTCATGGAGGTGGTCAGAAAACTCAGCGACAGGCCCGGTAAGCCCTGGCTGATCAGGGTGTAAAGGAGGGAGAAGAGGGGGATGAGGGCCAGCAGAAAACTGGAGTAGACCAGGTAGCTCGCTAGGGCCTCTTGACCCTTACGCCGCCCCTCAATCAGGCCCAGCAGCAGGGGCCCCAAG
>JAXDRN010000020.1:0-12802 GCA_034090985.1 Rothia sp. (in: high G+C Gram-positive bacteria)
AAAGACTAACCTAAAAAGACTTAGGCAGCCTTAGGAGCTGAAGTGTCCTCAGGCAGGTTGTTCTTAGCGATTTCAACCAGAGCTGAGAAAGCAGCAGGCTCGTTTACAGCCAGCTCAGCGAGCATACGGCGGTCAACCTCAACACCAGCAGCCTTCAGGCCCTGGATGAAGCGGTTGTAGGTCAGGCCCTCAGCGCGGGCAGCAGCGTTAATACGCTGAATCCACAGGCGACGGAAGTCACCCTTCTTCTTACGACGGTGGTCGTAGCTGTAGACCAATGAGTGAGTGACCTGTTCCTTAGCCTTACGGTAAAGGCGTGAACGCTGGCCACGGTAGCCTGATGCACGATCAAGGATTACTCGGCGCTTCTTGTGCGCGTTTACCGCGCGCTTCACACGTGCCACGTGTGTCTCCTAACGTCTTGTGTCCTACCCAGCTATTTATCTAGCGCTGGTGCAGGAGAGAAAATATCTACTTTTGGTGCGCCCCGAGGGGCGAAGCTTCTCAAGAAAGCGGGTTACTTAACCAGCATCTTCTTGATGACCTTAGCCTGGCCGCCGGTTACGATCTGGTCAGAAGCCAGACGACGGGTCAGACGGGAGGACTTGTGCTCCAGGTAGTGGCGGCGGTTGGCCTGCTGGCGCTTAACCTTGCCAGTACCGGTGAGCTTGAAGCGCTTCTTAGCACCAGAGTGGGTCTTCTGCTTCGGCATGAGCCGATTCTCCTTACGTTCTACCCTCACCCCGGTTACAGGGTGAGGAACTGAAAAACTCAACACCCCCACAGCTGCGGGGATGTTTTAAGGGTGTTCTGCCCGCCTGGCTTCAGTCAGCCCTTGGAGCTGGCCTAGCCTACAGGCGGACGAGGCCCCAGAAGCCAGCCTCAGAAGGCGGCCCCTGGCTAACCTCACCAGTTCCTATTCGGCGCTTGCCTGTGCCTTCAGCTCAGCTGGCATTGCATCTGCCAGGGAGTTAGTTACAGGGGTGGGCTCGGTGGTGTTGATGCGTTCGCGACCCTTGCGACCACCAGACTTCTGGCTCTCACGGCGAACTTCCTGCTTACCGCGAAGCGGGGCAAGAACCATCACCATGTTACGACCGTCAACGCGGGGGTTAGACTCAACTGAGCCGACCTCCACCAGATCGTTAGCCATCCGTTCTAGCAGGCGCACACCCATCTCGGGGCGCTGCTGTTCACGACCACGGAACTGAATCATAGCCTTGACCTTGTCACCGCCGGCCAGGAAACGACGAGCGTGCCCTACCTTGGTTTCATAGTCATGGGTGTCAATTTTTAGACGGAAACGGATTTCCTTCAGGGAAGCATTGACCTGCTTCTTGCGAGATTCACGGGCCTTGACGGCAGCTTCGTACTTGTACTTGCCAAAGTCCATCAGCTTGCAAACAGGCGGCTTAGCGTTAGGGGCGACCTCAACCAGGTCTAGGTCAGATTCCTGTGCAAGACGCAGGGCGTCTTCTACACGAACAATACCAACCTGTTCACCGCCGGGGCCGACGAGTCGAACTTCCGGAACGCGAATGCGCTCGTTGATGCGTGGATCGCTAATGACTAAGCTCCTGTTGCTTCTAGGGTTTATCCCGTGAATATCGAGTGGACCAGCTGGTCCCGTTTGCAGTCAGCAAACAGCTCTTAACATTACTGCCTTGAACGCTACTTTTCAAGACTTTTAGGCTTTTTCTTAGTGAGGAGGAAGCAGCAGCTGAAGCTGGGAAGGAAGATTCACACTTGCCCGAGCCAATGTGAGATTCTAGAGGGTATGAGCAAGGAAACAGATACCCCCCAGCACCAGCCGGCAGACCTATCCTCAGAAGTTAGCTCAGAGGAGCAGGTCCAGGAGCAGGTACGAGACATTGCAGAAGTCCCCGCAGTTGAGGTTATTACCACAGCAGCTGTACACCTGATGAGCGCCGCTGCCATCAAATGCGGCCTAGCAGCCGGTGAAGGGGCTGAGGACCTCAAGGACCTTGATGAGGCCCGTAAACTCATCACCGCCCTCGCTGGCTTTATCACAGCTGCCGCCCCAGAGATTGGCTCCCAGCATGCAGCCCCCCTAAGGGATGGCCTGCGGTCCTTGCAGCTAGCCTTTAGGGAGGCCTCACCCTACCCGGATGCCCCGGGCACCGGGCCTGGCGAGAAGTTCACCGGCCCGGTCTTCTAGGCCAGCAAGTCAGTAATTTCTGCTAGCCCCTCAGGTCGCTTTAGCCAGCGACTAGGGCCAGCTGAATAGAATCAACAGCTTCTGATAGGTAGCGGTTCTGGGCAATTCCTTGCTGCAGGGCCGCTACACTTGCATCCACCTGTTCCTGCCTTAAGCCAGGCAGTAGCCTGAGGGTGATTTTCAGCTCCGGGCCTGCCCCGCCCCCAGCCAGGAGGCTACCGTCAGCTGCCCGACTAAAGATTCCAGGCCCTGGGGTGGTCTCTAGGCCTAGAACCCCCGGCAGGGGGGTGGCTAGGTCAGAGAGGATTTGCTGCACCTGGGGATCCTGGTAGGAGGGCAGCCAGGGCTCGTTCTTAGCCAGGGCCCAGATCGCTGGCCGCCGCAGAACGAAGGGCAGGGGGGAGCCTGGGTTGAGTACCACCAGCTGGTTGCCGTCCTCAATGGCAGCCAGGGCTGTTTTCCGCATGGAAGAGGCCACCGGCCGGGCCTGCTGGTGCCAGTTGGTCAGATCCTGAACACTGGTAAAGAGGGGCAGGGTTTTACGGCCGTCTGGGGCCTGAAGGGAGACCAGGGCCATCTCTGATTCCTTATCAGAGACCAGCCCCTCTTCAGTGATATGGGCCTGGGAGAGCTGGGCTAGGACGGGGGCAAAGACCCGCACCTGTCGTAGGGCTTCAAGGACAGCTAGCTCATCGGCCTGACCGGCAGCAAAGGCCTGTAAGGCGGCCTGAAGGCCTGGGTCTGTCTGGCCGGTATCGTCGGGGAACTGGTGGGTGTGGCTGGTGCCCTCCCCCAGGTTCCGTCCCTCCCAGGGCTGGCCGCCGGTATCGGTTGCCCGGCCAGCTGAGGCTAGCTGGGCAGCGATGTGGGCAGGTAGTTCCCTGCGGGGGCCAGCTGCCGGGGAGCTTGCGGCTGAAGAGGCAGAACCCTGCTGGCCTGCTGCTGAAGTATCAGTCACTAGGGCCGACCTGCAACCTCAAGGGCCTCTTCAAGGGTAAATTTGCCAGCGTAGAGGGCCTTACCGGTAATGGCCCCCTCAACCCCGTAAGGAACCATGGTTCGCAGGGCAGCAAGGTCATCGAGGCTGGCAATGCCGCCAGAGGCCACAACGGGCTTATCGGTCCGCTGGGCTACCTTCCGCAGCAGCTCCAGATTAGGGCCCTGCAAGGTGCCATCCTTGGTGACGTCAGTGACCACGTAGCGGGCACAGCCGTCCTCATTGAGGCGGTCTAGAACCTCCCAGAGGTTACCGCCCTCCTGGGTCCAGCCCCGGGCAGCTAGGGTTTCGCCGCGCACATCAAGGCCTACGGCGATAACATCCCCATACTGGGCAATGACCTTTTTGGTCCATTCAGGGTTCTCTAGGGCCGCTGTGCCCAGGTTGATGCGGGCAGGGTTCAGGGACAGGGCCCTCTCTAGGGACTGGTCGTCTCTAATGCCACCAGACATTTCAATCTTGATGGATAGTTCCTGGGCTACTTCGGTCAGAACCTCAATGTTATCGCCCCGGCCAAAGGCGGCATCAAGATCAACCAGGTGGAGCCATTCAGCCCCAGCCTGCTGCCACTGAAGGGCTGCTTCTACCGGGGAGCCGTAGCTGGTTTCAGATCCGGCTTCACCCTGAACCAGGCGCACAGCCTGGCCGTTAGCAACATCTACTGCCGGGAGCAGTTCTAGTCTCTGAGTCATAGGTTTCTTCCTTTTATTCTTGTTGATGCCTAAGGCTTAGCTGTAGTTAATGAGCACATAGAGGCCGTAGCCAGAGAAGGCCAGGCCCAGCAGGAGCAGAAGAAGCTGGGCAATCCAGGTAATTTTCTGCCGGTAGAAGGAGTAGGCCCCACCAATGAACATCATGCCTACGGTCATCAGCAGCAGGGCAGAGGTTGTAGGTGACATCCCTACTGCCCACCTGTCAGGCGGCCAGTTCTAGGCAGGCTAGCAATCCAGTTCTTGAGCAGGCGGATACCGGCCTGGCCTGACTTTTCGGGGTGGAACTGGGTGGCGCTCAGGGGCCCGTTTTCTACCGCAGCAATAAAGTCACCGCCGTGGTTGGCCCAGGTTACCTGAGGCGGGAGCATGGCCTCGTTGTTCTGGTCAAAGGTCCATTCCTGCACCCCGTAAGAGTGAACGAAGTAAAAACGTTCGTCTTCAAGGCCAGCAAAGAGGCGGGAGCCAGCAGGCGGGCGCACCCTATTCCAGCCCATGTGGGGCACAACGTCAGCCTTGAGCCTTTCAACCCGGCCGGGCCATTCGCCCAGACCTTGGGTTTCTTGGCCGTGTTCTACTCCCAGCTCGAACATGACCTGAAGGCCAACGCAAATCCCTAGTACGGGCCGGCCCCCCGCAATCCTTCGGCCAATCATGCGAATGGCATCGGCCTCTTCGAGCCCCTCCATCACAGCCTTGAAGGCCCCTACACCAGGCACCAGCAGGCCATCAGCACCCAGCACGTCCTCTTCCCTGCGGGAGAGGATGACCCGGGCCCCGGCCTCTTCAAGGGCCCGAAGGGCTGAGCGGACGTTACCAGCCCCGTAGTCTAGGACTGTTACGGTGGGCTGCTGGTCGGTCCCTGCCATTAGAGGGCTCCCTTAGTTGAGGGGATCCCTGCGTGGCGGGGGTCTGGCTCTACAGCCTGACGCAGGGCCCTAGCCAGGGCCTTGAACTGGGCTTCGGCAACATGGTGGGGGTCCCGGCCGCCTAGGACCGTTACATGCAGGCAGATTCCGGCATGGTAGGCGAAGGCCTCAAAGACGTGCCGCACCATAGAACCGGTAAAGTGCCCGCCGATCAGGTGGTATTCAAAGCCGGCAGGCTCACCCTGGTGAACCAGGTAGGGGCGACCAGAAATATCAACCACGGCGCTCGCTAGGGCCTCATCGAGGGGAACGGTTGCGCTACCAAAGCGGCGGATACCGGCCTTATCGCCCAGGGCCTGGCGCAGAACCTCACCAAGGACGATTCCGGTATCTTCTACCGTATGGTGAACATCAATGTGGGTGTCACCTGAGCACTTGATGGTCATATCAATCAGGGAGTGCTTGGAGAGGGCGGTGAGCATGTGATCGTAGAAGGGAACCCCGGTATCGATGTCAGAGACCCCGGTCCCATCAAGGTTAATTTCAACACTGACCGATGATTCGCTGGTGACCCGCTCCAGGCGGGCAATGCGGGGGCCAAGGCCGGTTGATGAAGCTGTAGGTACTGCCATGGTTCTCTTTTCCTCTCTAGGACGCTGAAGGGGCGGGGCTGCTTGCTGCCTCAAAGTTTTCAATGTAGCTGGTTAGGTGCTCTAGGAAGCTGCTGGTTTCAGCCTCAGTACCTGCTGTAACCCGCAGGTAGCCGGGAATACCGTTATCCCTGACCAGAACCCCAGCGTCCAGCAGGTACTTCCAGGCGGCCTTCTCATCCTTGAGCCCCCCGAAGAAGACGAAGTTTGAGTCAGAGACAGCCGGGGAAAGGCCCAGCTTCTTGAGCTGCTCTACGATCCGGTCCCGCTGCTGGCGGATATCATCAACATTGGCCAGGAGCTGGTCGCGGTGCTGAAGGGCTGCAATTGCGGTGGCCTGAGTGACTGCTGATAGGTGGTAGGGCAGGCGAACTAGGCGGATAGCATCGGCAATAGCCGGGTCAGCTGCGAAGTAGCCTAGGCGGGCACCGGCTAGGGCGAAGGCCTTAGACATGGTTCGGGTAACGATCAGGTGGGGCCGGCCAGGCAGCAGGGTCAGGGCGTTTTTGCTTCTATCCTGGGCAAATTCTGCGTAGGCCTCATCGACAACCACAATGCCCTGGTAGCTATCGACCGCCTGGTAGACCGCTTCGATGACCTCTAGGTCTAGGCCTGTTCCGGTGGGGTTATTAGGGGAACAGAGGATCACAATATTGGGCTGGTGTTCCTGGATCTGTTCCACAGCTGAAGCAGCTGTAAGGGTGTAGTCCTTAGCCCGGTGGCCGGCAATAAAGGCGGTGTTGGTCCCTGAGGCTAGCAGGGGGTACATGGAGTAGGTGGGCACAAAGCTCATGACGCTGCGCCCCGGGCCGCCGAAGGCCTGAAGAATCTGTTGAAGGACCTCGTTGGAGCCGTTGGCTGCCCAGATGTTTTCTGGGCCCAGGCCGTGGCCCAGGTAGGTAGCTAGCTCCTGGCGGAGCTGATCAAATTCCCGGTCTGGGTAGCGGTTGAGGGTCAGGGCAGCTTGGGCTACCTGCTGACTGATGGCCTCAAGAACCTCAGAGGGCATGGGGTGGGTGTTTTCATTGACGTTGAGGGTTACTGGAACCTCAAGCATGGGGGCCCCGTAGGGGGAGCGACCACGCAGGTCCTCTCGCAGGGGCAGGGCATCTAGGGCTTTGCTGGTATGGGTCACTCCCCCAGTCTAACGACCCGGCCTACCCTTCTGCATATTTTGTTCCGAACTCTGGCCCTAGTTCTTTACCTGGGCTGATTCGAAGGAGGGAAGGAGTAGCTCCTGACCGGGGGTCAGCTGGGCGCTGGTGAGCTGGTTGAGTTTGATAATGCGGTTGATGACATCCCGGCTATCTTCCTCAGGGGCGATTTGCTGGGCTATGGTCCACAGGTTATCCCCGTGCAGGACCCGAATTGTTTGGGCCCCCTGCTGGCTGCTTGGGTCCTGGGCCTGGGCGGGGGCTAGCTGGAAGAGGGCACCGAGGATCAAAAGGGCAAGGAGGGTTAGTAGGGGTAGGCCGCGCAGAAGGAAGCGGCCGCGACGGTTAAGGCGGAAGACCTGATCTGAGACTGTAGGGTTCATCTCTGCTCCTATCGGCTTTGGGCTGCTGGCCCCAGGCTAAGGGCCAGGGGGACCAGGGGGCTCATTCAAGCCCTGGTCGAACTTCTGTTCTAAGAATCTCGTATCTATGTTCTATCAGATTTTTCGAACAGAGTCGAGAGAAATTAGAACAAATGTTTGAATCACTGGAGTTTCTGGCATAGTCTTAGAAGACAAGTGGTCCGGGCAACCAGTGGCACTGAACCAGTGAACACCGGGTGACTGACACTTTAAAAACCTCAGCCCAAGAAACCGACAGAGACGAGAGAGCGTGAGTGAGCCAGCCCAGCAGCGGCCCCTGCCGACCGCCCGCCAGACCCGCCGCCCCCTCAGCGAGCGGCAGCAGCTAATCCTAGATGCCATTACTACTGCCATTGAGCAGAAGGGCTACCCGCCAACCATGCGGGAAATTGGTGACCTCGTTGGCCTAGCATCCCTCTCTTCAGTAACCCACCAGCTCAGCCGTCTTGAAGAGATGGGCTATATTCGCCGGGACCCCAAGCGGCCCCGGGCCATCGAAATCCTAGACGACCAGGAGCCCAGCACCGAAACAGGCCTCATTACCCTTCCTGTGGTTCCCTCCTTTGCCCAGACTGACCAGGAACTAGCCCTAGTTCCCCTGGTGGGCAGAATCGCAGCTGGCTCCCCCATTGCAGCTGAGCAGGCGGTAGAAGACGTCATGACCCTACCCCGCCAGCTCGTAGGCCAGGGGGAGCTCTTCATGCTACGGGTCAAGGGTGATTCAATGATTGATGCAGCTATCTGCGACGGTGACTGGGTGGTAGTCCGTACCCAGCAGACAGCCCAGAACGGGGATATCGTTGCGGCCCTGCTTGATGATGAGGCCACGGTCAAGACCTTCCGCCAGCGGGACGGTCACACCTGGCTCCTGCCTCAGAACACCCGCTATGAGCCGATCCTGGGCGATAGGGCCAGCATTATGGGCAAGGTCGTCTCGGTTCTTCGCAGCCTCTAGGGCCAAACCCCTAGGAGCACCCCCCTAGAGGGCAGACCTAGAGGCGGGATGGCTGATCAGTCTGCCCCCTAGGCTCAGGAGTCTAGGGAGCTCAGGAGTCTAGGGAGTCCTTGAGGCGGCTTAAGGCCCCCAGCACTACGTCCTTACTGGTGGTTGTCCAGAAGGGCGGCAGGGACTTAACCAGGTAGGAACCATAGCGCTGGGTAGCGATGCGCGAATCCAGAACAGCAACCACTCCCCGGTCACCCACTGAGCGAATCAGGCGGCCAGCTCCCTGGGCCATTCGAACCGCAGCGTGAGTGGCAGAAACAGCCATAAAGCCGTTACCGCCAGCTGCTGCAACAGCCCGGGAGCGGGCCTGGGATAGGGGGTCATCAGGCCGGGGGAAGGGGATCCGGTCCATCATCACCAGCCGGCAGGAATCACCTGGCACATCTACACCCTGCCAAAGGCTCATGGTGCCAAAGAGGCAGGAGTCCCGCTCCTCGCTAAACTCCTTGACCAGGGCCCTGAGGGAGGACTCGCCCTGCAAGAGAATATTGAAGTCAGTGCGCTGGCGAACATACTCAGCAGCCAGCTCCGCCCCCCGCTTAGAGGAGAAGAGGCCCAGGGCTCCGCCGCCAGAGGCAGTAACCAGCTCAACAATCCGATCTAGCTGTTCCACAGAAATTCCCCGCCCCGGCTTAGGCAGGTCAGCTGCCAGGTAGAGAACCCCCTGCTTAGGGTAGTTAAAGGGGGAACCCACATCGATCCCTTCCCAGCGGGGGGCCTGCTGGCCCATCAACCCTAGGGCCCCGGCAGCAGATTCAAAGCTCTCCCCTACCGTTAAGGTAGCTGAGGTGAGCACTACGGTCCGGTTCTCAAAGAGACCCTCCCGCAGGTAGCCGGCAACAGAGATGGGGGCGATATGTAAGGTAGCTGGGTCATCTTCAGCAGCAGGAAGGTAGCCCTTGCCCTTCTCCCAGGAGCCTATCCTTGAGACCCACAGAACCTGGTAGAGGGGGTCGGCGGTGAGCATCTTTTCGGCTGTTTCGTGCACTTCAGTGAGGGCAGCGCGGGCCATCTGCCGGCCAGCGTCCCCCTCTTTCTCGCCGCTTTTAGTGTCAGTCAAGGCCTGGCGGGCAGCATCGCGCACCTGCTCCATGGCAGCTGCCAGCCGATCAGGTAGCCCCTTGGGCAGCATCTCAGCCGGAACCCCGTTCAGGGCTGTATCTAGGGCCAGGGCAGCCTGCTCCAGGGCCTTGTGGTCAGCCTCAGTATGCCGCCTCAGGCTGCCAGCTAGCTTGATCACAGCAGCCGGCGAGAGGGCCCCGGTCACAGCCCCGGTCACCCGGTCAGCTAGCTCATGGGCCTCATCAATGATGGCAATATCGTGATCAGGGAGCACAGCAGCACCCTCGAAGGCGTTAATGGCCAGCAGGGCATGGTTGGTGATAACCAGGTCAGCCTCAGCTGCCCTGGTTCGGGCGTTTTCACTAAAGCACTCTTCAACCAGGGGGCATTTTTTACCCAGACATTCAGAGGCGGTCACCGCTACCTGCCGCCAGGCCCGATCGCTTACACCAGGAAGCAGTTCATCCCGATCACCGCTTTCAGTCTCTTGGGCCCATTGCCTAAGGCGAAGGACTTCTTCACCCAGCCTTCCGGCCGGGCCGCTACTAGCAGCTGGCTCCTCAAGGTCAAAGAGGGTATCGGTTTCCTCTTCAGGGTAGCCACCTTCTAGCTTGTGCAGGCAAAGGTAGTTATTGCGGCCCTTGAGAATGGCAACGTCTGTTTCTGCTTCCACTTCCCCAGCCAGGGAATCTAGCAGGCGGGGGATATCCCGGTTAACAATCTGGGCCTGCAGGGCCAGGGTTGCGGTAGCTACAATAATGGGCTTTTCGCTGCGCTGGGCTGCCTGGATAGCTGGAACCAGGTAGCCCAGGGACTTTCCTGTTCCGGTCCCTGCCTGAACCAGCAGGTGCCGTTCCAGTTCGAGGGCCTGGGCTACCTGGGCGGCCATGGTCCGCTGACCATCCCGCCTCTGGCCGCCTGAGCGCTCAACAACGGTATCAAGGAGTTTGAGGACGGGCTGGGCCCCGGGCAGGGTTTCTAGTTCCTGGCCGGTAGGTGCTGTGATTGTTTCTCTCATGAGCGCTGGGTCTCTACCGCCCCAGAGGCGATTGCCTCTTCAATTTCAGGTTGCAGTACTTCAAGAAGGTCCTCATCGAGGCTGTAGTGGGCCAGTTCAGAGGCCACCTCTTCACGGACCAGGGCTTGCACATAGGTGCCATCTTGTACGAAGGCTGTGAGCAGAATTTCTGCATCCCACTGGTGCAGGCGAGAGACAATACCACCTTCTGAGTAGGGCACCAGCAGGTTCAGCTCAATAGAGGGGCGGGGGATGGTGTCGGCTATTTTCTGCTGGAGTTCTTCAATGCCTTGCCCGGTGCGGGCTGAGACCACAACATGGTTCGGCTCCTTCTGGCGCAGGCGCTCAATGACGAAGGGGTCGGCTGCATCAGCCTTGTTCAGAACAATAATTTCTGGGATGTTCTGGGCATCAACTTCGCTAATGACCTGGCGGACGGAGTGAATCTGCCCTTCAGGGTCGGGGTGGGAGACATCCACTACATGCACAATCACATCAGCGTCAGCTACCTCTTCTAGGGTGGAGCGGAAGGCCTCAACCAGCTGGGTGGGCAGGGCACGCACAAAACCAACCGTATCTGAGAGGGTGTAGCCAACCCCGTCTGGGGTTTGGGCCTTTCGGACGGTAGGGTCCAGGGTGGCAAAGAGGGCGTTTTCAACCAGCACACCGGCATCGGTCAGGCGGTTGAGCAGGGAGGACTTACCGGCGTTGGTGTACCCGGCAATGGCAACAGAGGGCACCCGGTTGCGCTTGCGGTTGAGGCGCTTAGTTTCCCGGGCCGGGGCCATGGCGGCAATTTCCCGCTTGAGCTTGGCCATGCGGGCCCGCAGGCGGCGGCGGTCCATTTCGATTTTGGTTTCGCCGGGGCCACGGGAGCCGATGCCTTCACCGCCGGCGGCCCGGCCACCGGCCTGCCGGGAGAGGGAAGCACCCCAGCCGCGCAGGCGCGGGAGCATGTATTCAAGCTGGGCTAGTTCAACCTGGGCCTTACCTTCACGGGACTTGGCATGCTGGGCGAAGATATCAAGAATAAGGGCGGTGCGGTCAATGACCTTGACCTTGACCATATCTTCAATGGCCCGGCGCTGGGAGGGGGCTAGTTCGGCGTCCACAATCACCGTATCTGCCCCGGTAGCTTCAACAATGTCTTTGAGTTCAAGAACCTTACCTGAGCCCAGGTAGGTGCCCGGGTCGGGTTTAAGGCGGCGCTGAACCAGGCCGTCCAGCACCTCTGAGCCGGCTGTTTCTGCCAGGGCAGCTAGCTCACGCAGGGAGTTTTCTGCCTCTTCTAGGCTGCCTTCAGACCAAACACCGGCTAGGACCACCCGCTCTAGGCGTAGCTGGCGGTATTCAACTTCGGTGACGTCTTCTAGTTCGGTTGATAGGCCAGCTACTCGGCGCAGGGCCCGGCGTTCTTCAAGGTCCTGCTGGTCTCCATCGTATTCGGAGTGCTCCCGCTGGTTGTCAGAAAGTTCGCGGGCCCGTTCGTCCAGCAGGCCGCCCTGGGCCTGAGCCCGCCCCAGCACCCGGTCTACGGTGAGTCGAAGCTGCTCATCTGAGGGGAGTTTAGGGTTACTGCTGGGGTTTGAAGTCTCGGTCATAGTACCTTTCAGGCTGATCTGGGGCGTCCTTCTATTCTAGCTTTTTGGCGGCGGTAAGGGCAGGGGATTAGCGTAGAATGAACGTTTATGAGCAGTGCCCACTATTTTTCTGAAAACCCCAGCGGAGCTTTCTTGCCCCAGCCGGTCACGGTTGAGCTGGCAGGCCGGCAGGTTCAGGTTCTTACCGCAGCTGGCATTTTTAGCCCCGGCGGGGTTGATAAGGGAACCCGGATTCTTCTGGATCAGGCCCCTGAACCGCAGGGGAAGCGGATGCTCGATATTGGCTGCGGCTGGGGCCCCATCACTCTGAGCCTGGCTCTGACTGCCCCAGAGGCCCAGGTCTACGGGGTTGAGGTGAACTCCCGCTCAGCTAAGCTCACCGAGATGAACGCTGAGCGGCTGGGGCTGACGAACGTGACGGTAGCTGCCCCAGAGGCAGTCGATGAATCGCTGACCTTTGACACTATTTGGTCTAACCCGCCTATTCGCGTGGGCAAGGAAGTGCTACACGGCATCATGCAGACCTGGCTGCCCCGCCTTGCCCCCGGGGGTGTCGCCTACCTGGTGGTACAGAAGAACCTAGGGGCAGACTCCTTGCAGAAGTGGTTAGCTGACTCTTTCCCTGACCTTGAGGTGGGCCGCTACGCTACTTCAAAGGGCTTCCGCATTCTTCAGGTGCACCGCCCGAAATAGCTTTTCAGCTCGTACACAGAAGAGAGGCAGAGGCATGCTTCTGCCCGTCGTCCCTCTCGCAGCTTCGCTTCGCTCAGTCGCGATTCACGCCAGCCCCGAGCCAACGGGCTGCCAGCAGGCCTCTGCCTCTCAGTAGGTCATCTGCTCGACTAGCCGTTTTTCCTGAGCACCATGACCGCATCGGGTATGGTTGCAGGCTCGCCCTCCGGTGAGCTGATATCCCGAATCCACTCTTTAGCTAGCACAATCTCAATATCGTTACGGCCCTGGGTGAGGGCACGGGCCTCTTCGCTAGCCTGTACCATGCGGGCCCTGTGCTTGCGGGCCTGCTCGGGGTCTGCAAAGGAGGGGGCACCTGCGTGAGCCACCGAGATGAGCTCACCGCCGGGAGCTAAGAGGTCAAGGGCAGCTGCCAGGAGGGGCAGACGATCAAAGTCAGCC
>JAXDRN010000021.1:0-12370 GCA_034090985.1 Rothia sp. (in: high G+C Gram-positive bacteria)
GCGGGCCATGACGCCGGGCTGGAAGCCCTCGCCGGTCAGTTCCTTGATGACGCCAACGCGTAGACCCTTGAGGCCGCCTTCAGCAGCGCCGGCGCGGGCGGCGTCCGCGTAGGCGGGCACGGGCTCGTTCAGGGAGGTGGAATCCTTGGGGTCGTGGCCGCCGATGACCTCGTGCAGCAGGGCCGTGTCAAGGACGGTGCGGGCGCAGGGGCCCACCTGGTCCAGGGAGGAGGCCATGGCGATAACCCCGTAGCGGGAGACAGAGCCGTAGGTGGGCTTGACGCCCACCGAACCGGTCAGGGCTGCGGGCTGGCGGATGGAGCCACCGGTATCGGTGCCCAGGGCCAGGGGGGCCTGGAAGGCGGCTACGGCTACAGCCGAGCCACCGCCGGAGCCACCGGGAATACGGTCTAGGGCCCAGGGGTTGCGGGTCACACCAAAGGCTGAGTGTTCGGTGCTTGAACCCATAGCGAACTCGTCCAGGTTGGTTTTACCCAGAATGGGCATACGGGCTTCGCGGATCTTCTGGGTGACGGTGCCGTCGTAGGGGCTCATCCAGCCCTCAAGCATACGGGAGGCAGCGGTGGTGGGCTGGCCCTTGGTAACGATTAGGTCTTTCACTGCGATGGGGACGCCTGCCAGGGCCGGTAGTTCCTTGCCAGCGGCGCGGTCTGCGTCCACCCCTGCTGCAACCTCAAGGGCTTCTTCAGCGTTCAGGTGTAGGTAGGCGTTCAGGCCGCTCTTACCGGCTGCCCGGTTTTCTGCGTCCAAGGGTTCACCATCGGTAGCAATGATGTGGTCGATGTAGGCCTGGGTTGCCTCGACAGAGGTCAGTTCACCGGCGGCCAGCTTCTCAGCGAGCTCTGCTGCTGAAAGTTTAATAATCTCAGTCATGCCTGCTCCTTAGTCTTCATCCAGAATTGCCGGAACCTTGAATTTGCCGTCTTCAGCATCTGGGGCGCCTGAGAGGGCTTCTTCGGCAGTGAGGGTTTCACCCACGACGTCTTCCCGGAAGACGTTCTTGAGGGGGATGGGGTGGCTGGTAGCCGGAATATCAGCAGTAACAGCATCAGAGACTGACTTGACGGAGTCGACGATCAGGTCGAGTTCGGCTGCCATGGCTGCCAGTTCTTCTTCAGTCATTTCGATATGAGCCAGCATGGCAAGGTGGGCCACCTGCTCACTCGTAATAGCAGACATAATCACTTCCACGAGTTAGACATAGATTTTCAGTTTCTATACTACAGGCAAGAGAAGACCCGCCCACCGGTGATGGTGGGCGGGTCTTCTGCCTCAGGTCTTGTTTTCTCCGTCAGGAGTAGGCTGAGCTTACTTGGCGGGGATGGTCAGAACCCAGCCAATTTCAATGACGTCAGCGTTCTGAATCAGGTCTGAGTTAGCAGCTAGAAGTTCGTCCCAGCCGTTGAAGCCGTGGGCGTAGGCGATTTCTGATAGGGTGTCGCCGGCCTTGACGGTGTAGGTGTTGGCAGCAGGAGCAGCCTCAGCTACAGCAGCGGCAGGTGCCTCTACTACAGCGGCAGGAGCTTCAACAACTGCGGGTGCTTCAACAACGGCAGGTGCCTCTACAACAGCAGGTGCTTCAACAACTGCGGGAGCTGCTTCAACAGCTACAACTTCGTTAGCCTGAGCAGAAAGGGTTGAGGTTTCGCTCACAGCAGGTGCGGCTTCAACGACAGCGGCAGCTGAAGAGGTGCCGTAGGCGTAGAGGTTGAGCTTAGCTGCACAGGCAGGCCAGGCACCCCAGCCCTGCATCTGTAGCAGGTTCTCTGCAACGCGGATCTGCTCTGCCTGTGAAGCAGCAGCAGGGTTGCCGGTGCCACCAGCAGCTGCCCATGAGGAGAGGGAGAACTGCAGGCCGCCGTAGTAGCCGTTACCGGTGTTGATGGACCAGTTACCACCAGACTCGCACTGGGCGAGGGCTTCCCAAGCTTCGAGGGGAGCTGCGTTGGCTGCGGGGGTAGCGACCAGGGTTGCTGCTGCTGCGCCACCGATTGCAAGTGCTGCTGCTGAACGACGAATGTTGGAAGTCATGAAATGCTCCGTAAGGCCACCTGATGCTCTTTCCATCCCTGGACGTCCCTGCATTGCCGTCTACCTTTGATCGATTAGGTTATCTCTTGTAAGGCTTTACCCTGTAGACGGCATCAGGTGTGCGGTAGAGCCCAGCATGTGCCCACAGCTTCCACTGTGAGCTATGGACCGTTGGAAGGCTTCCAGCCGGTCATTTATTGATCCGTTGATAACGATAACGTAACGATTTGGCCTTTGCCAACCCCTTTTTTGAGATTAAGCCAGCCCGACCCCCAAGCCCACCCAGCCCAGACTAGCAAAAATAGGCAAGTTGCCTAGACAGGCTTGTAGCAGGCATTAGATCAGAAACTACCCTAGTAATCACAGGCTTTAAGGCAGGGGGCGGGCAAACCTGCCAGCAAAAAACCATCCGATCTTAAGACAGGAGGGCGGGGGCGAAAAAAAATTTTAAACTTTTTGTCATTTTCGCCCCTCTCCCCCGCCTAGGACTCCTCCAGGGGCCTATCGAGCAGCTCCCGGAAACCAGCCTCATCCAACACCGGTATGCCCAGCTGCAGGGCCTTCTCTAGCTTGGATCCAGCTGCCGCCCCCGCCACCAGGTAGTCAGTCTTGCGGGAGACAGACCCAGAGGCCTTACCACCCCGTAGCAAGATAGCCTCTTTGGCGCTATCGCGGCTAAAACCTTCTAGAGTTCCGGTGACCACCAGGGTTAGGCCTTCAAGGTTCCTTACCACCGACTGGTCAGCCTCCTCTTCCATCCGAACCCCGGCAGCTGCCCAGCGGTCAATGATTTCCTGGTGCCAGTCCACTGCAAACCATTCGGTCAGGGACTGGGCGATCTTTGGCCCAACCCCATCAACCTGGGCTAGACGCTCAGGCTCAGCGCTCCTAATGGCCTGCATTGAGCCAAATTCCCTGGCTAGGGCTCTTGCTGCTGTTGGGCCCACATGGCGGATTGAAAGGGCCACAAGAACCCTCCACAGGGGCTGGCTCTTGGCCTTTTCCAGCTGATCAAAGAGCTTGAGGGTGTTGCGGCTAGGAGCAGCTTCCTTACCAGCCCTGGGCCGGGTATAGAAGTAGGGAACCAGTTCCCGGCCTGCTCCTGAAGCTTTTGCAGACTTCTTTTCCCTCTCTATTTTGACCTGAGCCAGATCAGCTGCTGTTAGGTCAAAGAGGAAGGCCTCAGAGGTCAGTGGGGGGTCTTGGGGCTCCGCCGGGCTGGTTAGAGCCTTGGCCGCCTCGTAGCCTAGGGCCTCAATATCGAAGGCCCCCCTACCGGCAAGGTAGAAGATTCGCTCGGTGAGCTGGGCAGGGCAGGACCTGCTATTGAGGCAGCGGATATCAACGTCCCCTTCCTGGGCAGGGGCCAGGGGCTGGCCGCAGGAGGGGCAGTGGCTGGGCATCTGGAAGGGCCGTTCCTGGCCGGTCCTTAGGCCGGTTACCGGGCCCACAATTTCTGGGATAACGTCCCCAGCCTTACGGACCACCACAGTATCACCGATCAGCACCCCCTTAGCTAGAACAACTTCCTGGTTGTGCAAGGTGGCCATCTCCACCACAGAACCGGCTACCTTAACCGGTTCCATGACCCCAAAGGGGGTGACGCGCCCGGTTCTGCCGACCCCTACCCGAATATCAAGAAGGCGGGTGTGTACCTCTTCTGGCGGGTACTTGTAGGCAACAGCCCAGCGGGGCACCCGGGAGGTATAGCCTAGCTGTTCCTGGGTGCTGAAGTCGTTGATTTTGACAACAATCCCGTCAATTTCGTGCACCAGGGAGTGGCGCTGCTGGCCGTAGCTTTCAATAAAGTCTTTGATCTCTGCGGGGCTTCTCAGCAGGGCGGTGTAGGGGCTGACCGGCAGCCCCCAGGCCTTAAGCTGCTCATAGGCCTGGTCCTGGCTTTCAAGGTCGAGCCCCTGGCGAGCGCCTAGGCCGTGGACGAACATGCTCAGGGGCCTGCGGGCGGTTTCTGCTGGGTCCTTTTGCCGTAGGGAGCCGGCTGCTGCGTTGCGGGGGTTGGCGAAGGGGGCCTTGCCCTGGGCTACCATCTGCTGGTTGAGGGCCTGAAAGTCAGCTGAAGAGATGAAGACCTCTCCACGGACCTCTAGCTCTTCGGGGTGGTTCTGGCCAGCTAGCTGGGTGGGAATCTGAGCAATGGTCAGCACGTTATGGGTTACGTCCTCCCCTACTCGGCCGTCACCTCGGGTTGCTGCCCGCACTAGTTTTCCCTGCCGGTAGAGCAGGCTAACGGCTAGGCCGTCGATTTTGAGTTCAGCTAGCCATTCTAGGGGCTTAGCTGAGACCTTCTGGGCAGCTGCGGCTGTTTTATCTAGCCAGCTCTCTAGTTCTGAGATAGAGAAGACGTCCTCAAGAGAGTACATCTGCACCAGGTGGTTGACGGGGGCGAAGGCCGCTGAGGCCCTACCGCCTACCTCTAGGGTAGGAGAGTCTGGGGCGGCTAGTTCCGGGTAGCTGGCCTCAAGCTGCTCTAGCTGCCGGTAGAGCTGGTCGTACTCGGCATCGGAGAGGATGGGCGAGTCGTCCATGTAGTAGGCGTTTCTTGCCGCCTTTACCTGGTCAACAAGCTGGTCGTAGCTGGCCTTGAGCTCAGCTAGCTGCTGGGGCTGGTCTGGGGTTTGGGGGCTGGTCTCTTCTTGTGCACTCACCCTATCTATTGTGCCCCATCGGCTGCCAGGGCAGCTAGCGGCCTAATCTTGGGGCTAGCTACCGTCCCGGTCAATCAGCTCCCGCTCTGACTGGTATTCCTCTTCCTGGCTGCTGGTTGTATGCTCATAGTCATACTGGTCGATGCGGGCAATAATCTGGTGGGCATCCGTCTGAGTCAGGGCCCTCAGCTGGGCAGCCCTTTGCTGGGCTTCTGCTTCTGTAATAGCATCAACCACAATGAGGGTGATGTTATCCCGCCCGCCAGCCCTGAGGGCCGCCATTTGCAGTACGTCTGCTGCGTCTTGGGGGTGCTCAACGGTGGCAAGGACCCGTGCCATATAGTTGTGCGATAGTTCCCCTGAAAGACCGTCTGAGCAAAGCATGAGCCGGTCCCCCGGCTTAGCCGGGATAACCCAGAAGTCAGGTTCCCAGTAGTTCCCCGTTCCTAGGGCCCGGGTAATGACGTTCCGCCGGGGGTGGGTGAGGGCTTCAAGGGCTGTAATCTGCCCGGTATCGACCAGGTACTGAACTTCAGAGTGGTCAACAGTAATCTGTTCAAGCCTGAGCCCTTCGACCGGGCCGTTAGAGACAGAGAGGGCCTCTTCGGTTTGGACTTCATCTTCCCTGACCAGCCGGTAGGTGCGGGAGTCTCCCACATTGAAGATGAACCACATATTTTGCTGACCAATATGGGTGAGCCAGGCCCCGGTCAGGGTGGTTCCTGCCCTAAGATCCAGGGCCTCTTTGATGGCCTCATCGGCTTCAGAGATGACTTCTTTGATCTTATCGAGGGTGCGCAGGATCTGCCGGTTGACAGCTGAGGTGTTCTTCCGCCGTTTCATGAAACGGCGGTTAGGGTTCTCCTGCTGGCTTTCCTCAGCTACTTCCGCCTCAAAGGCTGCGATTTCTTCCTCGCTCATGCCCCCAGGCCGGCTAAAGACCTGGGCGTAGGCTAGGGTTCTGGTGCAGAGGCGGGAGGCCACCTCGCCCTTCTCGTGGCCGCCCATGCCGTCAGCTACCAGGCAGAGGTTGCCTGCCACAACCATTGAGTCTTCGTTGTTGGAGCGGAATTGACCTACGTCAGTTGATTTACCGGTGTAGACCGTTAGCTGAGGGGTGCTCGTCATTCGAAATCAATATCCAATTCATTACCTATACCCGGGGTGATTGCCACGGGTTTCACGTTTCCAAATCCCCGCACGTTCCTCACTCCCTGGGGGATGAGAACAAAGCGGGCATCGTCCTCAAGGGCCTGGGCTGTTGCGGCATCAGTGAGCACAACTCCCGGTTCAGTCAAGGCTACCAGCCGCGAGGCCAGATTAACGGTTGGCCCGTAAATATCGCCCAGGCGGGGTAGCACCCGGCCCCAGACGAAGGCTACCCGAACCTCAGGTAGCTGGGGGTCTTCGCTAATGAGCTTAGAGAGGGTCAGGGCAATCCGCGCCCCGTCTTCAGGTGACTCCACCAGGTACATGACCTCATCGCCCACTGTTTTAATGATTCGCCCCCCGCCTACAGCGATCACTTCTGCACAGCGCTGCTCAAAGTGCTTGACCAGCTGGGCGAGTTTCCGCTCGTTCAGGCCCCGGGAGAGGGAGGTGTAAGAGACCAGGTCTACAAAGCCAACCCCCCGGGCCAGGGGAAGGTCTGTATCGGCTAAGTCGGTTCCTTCTTCTTCGTCCCGTAGGGCCAGCCTGAGGATAGCTGAGTTGAGCATCCGCCGGTAGCCGTAGATGGTCATGGCTTCTAGGTCGTCAAGCAGGCGGGGTAGGAGCTTTAGCAGCTGGCCCCGGGCCTGGGCATCGGTTAGGCCCTGGTTGATGACCATATCTTCTACAAGGGTTTCGATCTGCCAGACCACCATGCGGTCCATCATCTGGCCAACGGAGCGGGTCAGGGAGAGGGCAGCTTCTTCACTGAGCTGGCCTTCTTCGGTGAGGGAGGAGAGAACTTCTAGGGCCCTGCTATCGGCATGGGTGAAATACTCGTCTTCTTCTTTAAGGTTAGGTAGGCCTAGGGACCGCCAGATTTTGCGGGCCGCTAGAAGGGGGATACCTGCCTCTTGGGCTACCTGGGCCCGTTTGAGGGTTCTTTCTTCCCCCAGGAGAGTTCGTTCTAGGTCCAAGACTCCCTGGCGGGCTTCGTCGCTCCTGTAGAGCTGACCTTGGACGCGGTTAGGATGGCGCCTGCCCCGGTCTTGTGCTTCTACCTGGTAGGTAGGTAGGCTACCGGTTGCTGACTTCTCCACTGATCTTCCTTTGCATTTCTTAGTTGGTGTGGTTCTGCTCCTGAACCTCTTGCCCTCAGTTCTTGAGCAAGGCTCTCTTCAGGTTTTGAACTGCTCAATCCTTAAAGTTATAAGGGTTCAGGCACTTTAAAGAATACCCTCAATATGTGAGCCAAGCTACTAATTTACCAGCTTTTCTTCTGAAATTGCCCCAAAGTAGGCTAGCTGGGCCTCTTTTATTCGCAGACTCCAACGGTCAGGATCAGGCAGGGCCTCTAGGGTTTCTGCCTGCCCCCTAGCCTGCACCTGCAAGGCAGCAGCATCAGCTAAGCCCATCCACAGACGCTGACCTACCTCTACCCCCTCAATCTGAGACAGGGGGAAGGAAAGGTCAGACTGAGACCGCCAGCCCTGACGGATCAGCAGCCGGTAGTTACTGATCTGGTAAACCGTCAGCCACCAGGCTAGGGCCCCCTTCAGGGCCCGGTAAAGCAGGTAGAGGGCAAGGCCTAGGGCCAGGTAGCCCAGAAAGGGAAGGCTAGGGATCACAGAGGAGGAAAAGCTCCAGAAGATAACCGCCCCAAGCAGCAGGGCCAGGGGGCCAAGGAGCCGGGCCCGGTGGGCCCGGGTAGCTAGAATCAGGTACTCTCCATCAAGCAAGGGACCGCGTAAATTCATAGTTCACCAGTCTAGCTAGCTTTCCTGAGCTTTCCCCCAAGGCCCCTAGCCGACCCCGTAGCCCTCAGGGCGCAGATGCACCACATCCCCTACTGAAAAGGCCCGCTCCTGGCCCTCTTCTGTCTCTACCAGCAGCTCCCCGCTCGGTAGTAGGTCCTTCCCCCAGCCCCTCACGAGCTGATCTTGGGGCAGGTGAACAGTCAGGTAGGCTCCCAGGGTGCCCATGACCTCCTTAACCTGGTCACAGAGAGAAGTCGCCCCAGCAGCTAAGGGGGCGGCAGCATCAAAACCGCTGGCAGCAAACTGCCGGTAGAGGCCTTCAAACTGGCTAGCTAGCTGGCGGGCCAGGACAGTTAGATTCTGGGGGGTCCCTGATTCGAGCAGCAGGCTGGTTGCGGTAGGAACGGGCAGGTCCTGCTGACCCAGGTTCACATTAATCCCAATACCAACAGCAACAGAGATCTGCCCGTCAGCCTCAAGCAGGAGCTGGGCCAGGATCCCGCAAACCTTCTTCTGCCCCAGCAGAACGTCATTGGGCCACTTGATGCTAGGGGCCAGGCCGCTACTTTCCTCTAGGGCCCGGCAGGCCGCCAGGGCCAGCAGAACGGTAAACCAGTGGTAGCGGTCCGGGGCCGGGCTTATCCCCTGACCGGCATGGGGCCGTAGCAGGAAGGTCATGGCAAGGGCCTGCCCGGCCGGGGCCTGCCAAGACCTATCCAGCCGGCCCCGGCCGGCTTCCTGGCAGTCGGTAAGAACCAGGGAGAGCTCCCCCAGGCCGGCTGTTTTTTCAGCCCCGCCCTTCAAAAGCTCAATGGCGTAATCGTTCGTTGAACCTACCCTGGGCAGGACCAGCACCTGCCCGTAACCGGCTAGGTCACCTAGCTGGGGCTCTAGCCCCTGACCTAGATCTTCTGCACCCATTCCAGAACCTCCTTTAGCGTGTGGCAGGAAAGCACCCTTCTCAGAAATACCTTTGTGTCGCTATTCTACGGTGGAGCCTTCAAGGGCAGAAGCAGTGAAATACTAGAAGTGGCCCTGACCCTATTGAAAGGAAGCCCCAGCATGACTACCTACGCTGTTCAATACTCCTACGGCCCTGCTGACCTTCAGGCAGAGCACCGCCCAGCCCACCGGGCCTACCTGGCCCAGCTCCATGAAGAGGGCAAGCTCCACGCCGCAGGCGCCTACCAGGATGGTGAACCTGCCGGCGCCCTGCTCATCTTTGAGGCTGACTCTGAAGAGCAGCTGAAGGAGCTCATTGCCGCTGATCCTATGAGCACCGGTAAGGTTCTGACCGGCTACAGCTACCGGCTCTGGTCAGCTGTCATCGGCTCAGTGGGCAAGTAGGCTAGCCCCCTCCCTCCCGACCCCTGGGGTTAGGGAGGGTTTTTCTTTACCCGAGCCTGAAGAATTCCCCAGATGGCTTGGGCCCCAGGGCACCTGCGGTCTATAGTTGAAAAGAATGAGGATTATTCATAAGGGGTTAGACAGGCTCACCTTCTGAATAAGCCACCCCCTAAGCCTTCCCAGCTTGCCCCAGCTCCCAACTAATCCATGCCGAATCGAGGTCCAGCATGAGCGAGAACCCCACTACCCCCGATTTGACCACAACAGCCGGTAAAATCGAAGACTTCTACGCCAGGCGGCAGCAAAGCTACGCCCCAACCGGCCAGGGCCCCATCGACAGGCAGCACGAACGGGGCAAGCAGACAGCCCGCGAGCGCATTCACATGCTCCTTGATGAGGATTCCTTCGTTGAGTTTGATGCCCTGGCCCGCCACCGCACCAGCGCCTTTGGGATGGAGAAGAAGAAGCCCCTAGGTGATGGTTTGGTCTCTGGTTATGGCACCATTGATGGCCGCCTGGTAGCTGTTTACTCCCAGGACTTCACCGTCTATGGTGGTTCTCTGTCTCAGGTCAATGGCGAGAAGATTGTTAAGGTGCAGAAGTTCGCCCTGAAGAATGGCTGCCCCATTATTGGTATTAATGACGGCGGCGGGGCCCGCATCCAAGAGGGCGTAGCCTCTTTGGCTATGTTTGCCGATATTTTCCGCATGAACGTGCGGGCCTCTGGGGTGATTCCTCAGATTTCGGTGATTATGGGCCCCTGTGCTGGCGGGGCAGCCTACTCTCCTGCCCTGACTGACTTTATTGTGATGGTGGATAAGACCAGCCACATGTTTATTACCGGCCCCGATGTTATCAAGACGGTAACCGGCGAAGAGGTTGATATGGAGACCCTGGGCGGGGCCCGCCAGCATAATGCTGTGACCGGTACGTCCACCTACCTGGCTGAGGATGAAGAGGACGCCTTTGACTTTGTTCGGGAGCTCATTGAGTTTCTGCCCTCCAATAATCTAGCTGAGGCCCTGCCCCTGGACCATGATCAGGATCCAGAGATTAACAGCCAGGATCTGGCCCTTGATAGCCTGATTCCTGATTCAGCTAATCAGCCCTACGATATGCGGGCTGTTATTGAGACGGTGGTTGATGATGGGCACTTCTTTGAGATGCAGGCCCTCTATGCCCCGAATGTTTTGACCGGTTACGCCCGTCTTGAGGGCCGGACTGTGGGCATTATTGCCAACCAGCCCTCTCAGTTTGCTGGAACTCTTGATATTAATGCCTCAGAGAAGGCTGCCCGCTTTGTTCGCCACTGCGATGCCTTCAATATTCCGATTTTGACCTTTGTGGATGTTCCGGGCTTCTTGCCTGGTACTGACCAGGAGTTCAACGGCATTATTCGCCGTGGGGCTAAGCTGCTCTATGCCTATGCTGAGGCTACGGTTCCTCTGGTCACTGTTATTACCCGTAAGGCCTATGGCGGGGCCTATATTGTGATGGGCTCTAAGAAGCTAGGTGCTGATATCAACCTGGCTTGGCCTACCGCCCAGATTGGTGTCATGGGAGCTCAGGGTGCGGTTAATATTCTCTACCGCCGGGAGCTGGCCGCTGTGGCAGAAGAGGGCGGCGACGTCGAGGCTAGGCGGGCTGAGCTGGTTCAGAAGTATGAGGAGGAGCTCTTGAATCCTTATCAGGCTGCTGAGCTGGGCTACATTGATGAGGTTATTGCCCCTGCTGAGACCAGGACCCGGCTGATTGCTTCCCTGCGGGCCCTGCATGATAAGCGGGCCGCTACCCCGGCTAAGAAGCACGGAAATATTCCCCTTTAAGGTTGGTGTAGTGTGGCTAATTCTCATCCCTTTTCTCTGCTTGGTTTTGGCAAGAAGCCTGCCAGCCCAGTTTCTTCTGCCCCAGGGCAGCAACCTGCTGCCTCCACTGCCCAGGAGCCTCTTCTAGGGACTGAGTCAGAGGCAGCCTCTAGGTCAGAGGCAGGGTCTGCTCCTGCAGCTTCTGAGCTGACCTTTCTTCGGGGTAACCCGAGCCCTGAGGAGGTTGCTGCGGTTACCAGCCTGCTCCTAGCCCTTCAGGCTCAGGCAGCGGCACCTCAGGAAAGCACCTTGGAACTCTGGCAGCGCAGGCTCAATCGGACCCAGCGGCTGGGTATGCGCCTTCGGCCCGGGCAGGGCTCCTGGAGGCGGGCTAGACCCCAGTGATGCACTGAGATTTATTCAACAGCAATCAATCGACCCAGGCTCACAGCGAAGCTGCTGGCTCGGGTGGGCCTGCCCCTCCCAGGCTCCCTGTTTTACTAATCACAGTAGCCTAGAATGGGGGCATGAGTTTACACCCTGATCTACCCGAGATTTTTAAGACCGACCGCCTACAGACTGAGGTTGATCGGCTTGCTAACGACTACTACGAAAAGCTCCTAGAGCTCGACCCGGCTGCGGCAACCATTGAAGGCCGTAAGGGGCGGGAAACCGAATACCCCGACTACTCCCCCGCTGGCACCCAGGCCGATATTGATTTAGACCGTGCAACCTTAGAAGCCCTTGAGGCCCTTGAACCGGCTGACGATATCGACCGGGTAACCATTGATGCCATGCGCGAGCGCCTGGGCCTAAAAATTGAGCTTCATGAGGCTGGCCTGGGCGACTGGGAGCTGAATAATATTGCCTGTCCCGTCCAGAATATCCGCGCTATCTTTGACCTGATGAACCGCGACACTTCCGAGGACTGGGGGCACATTGCTGGCCGCCTGGGCAATGTCGCAGCAGCCGTCCGTGGCTACATCGAAACCCTAGAAGCTGCGCGCACCGCAGGTAAGGTAGCTGCCGTGCGCCAGGTCGATATCGTCATTGAGCAGGTTACAGCCTACCTAGCTGACGGTGGCTTCTTCGACACCCTAGCTGCTGAGGTTGCCCAGGCAGCCCCCGAGCATGCCGAAAGCGCAGCTAGGGGTGCGGCCTCTGCCAAGGAAGGCTACAGCGAGCTTCTCACCTACCTGAAAGAGACCCTGCGCCCCGACGCCCCCGCAGCCGACGCCGTGGGCAGGGAGCGCTACTCCCTCTACTCCCGCCAATTCGTGGGCACCACCCTTGACCTGGAGGAGACCTACGCCTGGGGCCTTGAGGAACTGGACCGGATTATCGCAGCCCAGCAGGAGGTTGCCGAAGCCATTAAGCCCGGTGCCAGCATTGAGCAGGCTAAGACCCTGCTCGATGCTGATCCCGAGCGCACCCTGCACGGCACCGATGAGCTACGGGCCTGGATGCAGAAGCTCTCTGACGCTGCCGTCGATTACCTGGCCCAAGAGCACTTCACTATCGAAGGGCCCCTGCGCAAGCTTGAGTGCATGATTGCCCCCACCCAGGAGGGCGGCATCTACTACACCGGCCCGTC
>JAXDRN010000022.1:0-2369 GCA_034090985.1 Rothia sp. (in: high G+C Gram-positive bacteria)
TCACACCTTCGCAAGCTCAGGTGATTCCGCTCGCTCTTGAGTGCTACATCTTCGCTCGCTCAGATGATTCACAACAGTTTCTTTTCCGCCTGCGGGCGGAAACTGTTGTTCATCCCGCTTCGCTTCATCTGCCGACCCTCTCGCCCCGCCTAACGGCGGATTCCGTTCGCTCTTGCGTGCTCGCACGCTCGCACTCGCTCACTTCATCTGCGCCCCTCATGAACCTTCCTTCGCCCTAGGCACGATCACTGATGAGAGGCACCCTGACCCTATTCATGGGAAAATAAGCCTTGAAAGACCGAAGAATTGAGGTACCCCAATGGCCACTCAACCAGCAGCCTGGACCACCTGGGCCCGCCAACATGCTGTGCAGCCCACCGGCCTCCTTGCCCCCCGTTCAGTGCCCGAACTTCAGAAGCAGATTAAGAAGGCCGCAGCAGCAGGGCAGCGGGTCAAGGTTGTAGGGCGGGGGCGCAGCTCATCCCCTATCGGGCAGCCGGTAGGCACCCTACTGACCCTAGAGCACCTGACCGGCCTGGTCAGCCTCAACCAGCAGAGCTTGCAGGCTAAGTTCCTGGCAGGAACAACAGTTCGGCAGTCCAACCGGATCCTTGGCTACTACAACCTAGCCTTCACTAACCTAGGCAGGCTCGATGAGCAGACCCTAGCTGGCGCTCTTTCTACCGGTTTTCACGGCACCGGCCTAGGCTACGGCATCTTTGCCAGCCAGGTGAGTGAACTTGAACTTATAGATGCAACCGGCAAGCTTTTGACCTGTTCCCCAAGCAAGAACCCTGAAATTTTCTCAGCCGCCCTCTGCGGTTTAGGGGCCCTTGGGATCATTGTGACTGTCACCTTTACCCTCGTTCCCCAGTTCCGCCTGCACGCCGCTGAACGGGGCCATTCCTACGACGATATTATTCACTCCTTTGAAGCCCGGGCAGCTGGGGCTGACCACTACGAGTTCAGCTGGTTCCCCGGCTCCCCTGAGGTGCGCACCCGCAGACTCACCCGCCTGGCCCTGCTCACTGATGGTTACATGCCTGCTGGCGCCGCCCTGAGTCAGGCCCGCCGCTACGGTGGAGACCAGCTACTCAATAATGGGGTTTTCTCTGCTCTAAGCTACGCCGGGTCTAAACTTCCAGCTGCCCAGCCGGCCTTGAACAAGATCTCTAACTGGGGCAAGGGTAACCGCCGCTACGCCGACTATTCGGCCCGGGTCTTCACCCTGCACCGCACAGTGCGGCAGAACAATATGGAATACGCCTTTGATCTAGCCCAGTTCGCTGCTGTTATGCGTGATGTTAAGGATCATCTGGCCACCTACCGGAACGATATGGCCTACCCGCTGGTGGTAAGAACAGCTGCTGCTGACGATATTTGGTTATCGCAGGCCTATGGTCGGCAGACCTTCTACATTTCTGCCAGGGCCTACTGGCGGCAGCCCCATGCAGATCTCTTTAGTGCGTTAGAAGAGGTCTTCAAGGCTCACGGCGGCCGGCCTCACTGGGGCCAGTTCCACACTCAAGAGGCAGCCTCCCTGGCCCAGCTCTACCCCCGCTTTGCTGACTTTGTAGACCTGCGTGAGGAGCTAGACCCCGATGGTCTCTTCCTGAACCCCTACCTGGACTGGGTGCTGCTAGCCTAGGGGCTGGCCTTTAGGCAGAGAAAAACCCACCAAGCTAGGTGGGTTTTTCTGCTTTAAGGTGTGCGGCGGCAGTCAGGCGCTAGGCCCGGCCCTACTCGCCGCGGGAAATCGCAGTCATCTCTTCCCGGTCAACAACCTTGATACGGGCACGGGGCTCGCCAGAAGCGTCCTGAGCGGCAGCGCCTAGGGCCTTTTCGTAGTCATCCAGGCGGTGCCAGCCTTCCCAGGTGGTGTAGCGGATACCAGCCTCATCCAAGAAGGCTTCGATGGCTGCAGGTTCAGCGGCCTGGGCGGTGTAGAGGTTCTGCCGGTCTTCGAGCAGGTGAGTGACAGTCTCAAGGGCATCTGACTTGGTGGAGCCAATCAGACCAACAGGGCCGCGCTTGATCCAGCCGGTGGCGTAGAGGCCAGAGACCGGTGCGTCACTGTCATCGATCACGCGCCCTTCCACGTTGCGTACTACACCGCGGGCTGAGTCGAAGCTGACCTCTGGCAGTTCAGAACCAAAGTAGCCAATGGCCCGGTAGACGGCCTGGACCGGGTAGTCGATGAATTCGCCGGTGCCAGTTACCCCACCCTTACCGTTAAGTTCGGTGCGTTCCATCTTGATGCCGCTCACCTTGCCCTCTTCACCCAGGATTTCAGCCGGTGACTGCAGGAAGTGCAGGTGCAGGCGGCGAGAGGCGGTGCCGGGGTTTTCCTTCTGCTCTTCGAGCCAGCC
>JAXDRN010000023.1:0-18860 GCA_034090985.1 Rothia sp. (in: high G+C Gram-positive bacteria)
ACGACAAATTGCCATAACCGAATGGGGGGGTTACCTGCGAAATGCGTTTCTTTATACCGCATTTCGACGGAAACCCCGCAAGTCGCGTATTGGGTTACTTCTTCAACCCATCCACTACGTCATTCAGGGTGGCGCTCGGGCGCATCACCGCTGATGCCTTGGCGTCCTCGGGCTTGTAGTAACCGCCGAGGTCGGCGGGGGAGCCCTGGGCGTCCAGCAGCTCAGCCACAATCTTCTCCTCGTTGGCAGCCAGAGCCTCAGCCACCGGAGCGAACTTAGCCGCCAGGTCGGCGTCCTCACCCTGAGCAGCCAGCTCCTCAGCCCAGAACTTCGCCAGGTAGAAGTGCGAACCACGGTTATCAATCTCGCCCACACGGCGGGAAGGTGACTTGTTCTCGTTCAAGAAAGTACCGGTCGCCTTATCCAGGGTGTCAGCCAGAACCTGGGCAGAAGCGTTACTGGTGGTCTTTGCCAGGTGCTCAAATGAAGCTGCCAGGGCCAGGAACTCGCCCAAAGAATCCCAACGCAGGTGGTTCTCTTCCAGAACCTGCTGAACGTGCTTGGGGGCGGAGCCGCCAGCGCCGGTCTCAAAGAGGCCACCGCCGTTAATGAGCGGAACAATGGACAGCATCTTGGCAGAAGTGCCGAGTTCCAGGATGGGGAAGAGGTCGGTCAGGTAGTCACGCAGCACGTTACCGGTCACCGAAATGGTGTCCTCACCCTTGCGGATGCGGTCGATGGAGAACTGGGTTGCCTCGGCAGGGGCCAGAATACGGATATCCAGGCCTGAAGTGTCGTGCTCGGGCAGGTACTTTTCAACCTTGGCAATCAGGTTTGCGTCGTGGGCCCGGTTCTTATCCAGCCAGAAGACAGCGGGGGTCTGAGAGTCGCGGGCGCGGGTAACGGCCAGCTTGATCCAGTCCTGAACGGGGATGTCCTTGGTCTGGCAGGCCCGCCAGATATCACCGGCAGAAACCTCATGTTCAATGAGCACCTCCCCGGCAGAGTTCACCACCTGAACCTTGCCGTCGGCCTCAAGCTGGAAGGTCTTGTCGTGGGAGCCGTACTCTTCAGCCTTCTGGGCCATCAGGCCCACGTTGGGTACGGTACCCATGGTGGTGGGGTCGTAGGCGCCCTTGGCTCGGCAGTCCTCAATGACGGTCTGGTAGACCCCTGCGTAGGAGGAATCAGGTAGAACGGCCAGGGTGTCAGCCTGCTGGCCGGCCTTACCCCACATCTGGCCGGAGGTGCGAATCATGGCGGGCATGGAGGCGTCCACGATCACATCTGAGGGCACATGCAGGTTGGTGATGCCCTTATCGGAGTTGACGTAGGCCAGTTCGGGGCCCTCAGCCAGGCCCTTCTCGATCAGGGCGCGAACGCCGTCTTGAATTTCGGCAGGCAGGCTGTCAATACCAGAGATAATGGCAGCTAGGCCGTTGTTGCCGTTCAGGCCGGCGGCATCTAGCTGCTCGCCATAGGTGGCAAAGAGCTCAGAGAAGTAGACGCGTACAACCCGGCCGAAGAGGATGGGGTCTGACACCTTCATCATGGTGGCCTTCAGGTGGACTGAGAAGAGAACGCCCTCGGCCTTGGCACGGGCAACCTGCTCGGCTAGGAACTTATCGAGTTCAGCCACGTTCATGTAGGTGCCGTCGACGATTTCACCGGCCAGTACGGGTACGGATTCCTTGAGGACGGTCACGCTACCGTCGGTGCCAACATGCTGGATCTTGAGGGTATCGTCGGCCTCAATAATCACGGACTTCTCGTTAGAGAAGAAATCATCGTGCCCCATGGTGGCAACGTTGGTCTTGGAATCTGCTGACCAGGTGCCCATGGAGTGGGGGTTCTTGCGGGCGTAGTTCTTAACAGAGAGGGGGGCGCGGCGGTCTGAGTTGCCCTCGCGTAGAACCGGGTTCACAGCTGAGCCCTTGACGCGGTCGTAGCGGGCGCGGACGTCCTTATCCTGCTCGGTCACAAGTTCATCGGGGTAGTCGGGAATGGCGAAGCCCTTGGCCTGTAGCTCGGCGATAGCGGCCTTGAGCTGGGGTACGGAGGCTGAAATGTTGGGCAGCTTGATGATGTTAGCTTCAGGGGTCTTAGCCAGCTCGCCCAGTTCGGTCAGGGCATCTGCTACCTGCTGGTTGGCAGGGAGGATATCGCTGAACTGGGCCAGGATGCGGCCTGAAAGGGAAATGTCGCGGGTTTCTACCTCAACACCAGCGGTTGAGGCGTAGGCCTCAAGGATGGGAAGGAAGGAGTAGGTAGCCAGCAGGGGGGCTTCGTCGGTGTGGGTGTAGATGATCTTTGCCATGAAGGGCGTCTCCCTTGTCGCTTGTGGGCAGTTTCCACTCCAAGAATACAACGAATGTGCCCCAGCTCTCTAAAATTTGCCCCAGGGGTGTCTTTTGTGACGGAAATGACCCCCTGCCCCCTTCCCCTAAAATATTTTACCTGTAAAGTAATTTTTACTGAAAATGAATCCTCACAAGGAAAGGGAAGTCATGAAAAAGGCAGCCGAAACCCAAGCTACAAGCGACCAAAAACTACCTCTGACAACCTCAATGGGGCAGGTTCGCCTTAAGGTAAGAGATATGCAGGCGGTCTACCGCTACTACACCCAGGGGGTGGGCTTGCAGGAACTACCTAGCCCCGATGGGGCTATTCACCTGGGCCTTGGAAACACACCGATTCTTGCCCTGGAGCAGGATTCCACCCTCCGGCACCCGGCCCGCACCGAAGCCGGGCTCTTTCATGTTGCGGTACTCTTCGCTTCCCCTGCTGACCTAGCCCGATCACTGATACGGGGCTTTAGCCTCTACCGGGACCGCTATGTAGGCTCCGGGGATCACCTGGTCTCTCAGGCCTTCTATTTTGCAGACCCAGAAGGCAACGGGGTGGAGCTCTATGTTGACCGTCCCCGCGATCAGTGGAGCTGGTCAAAGGGTGAGGTGGCCATGGATACCCTCTACCTTGACCCGGCAGCTTTCATCCGTGAGCACCTGACGGATGAAGAGATCGCCCTAGAGATGCAGAAGGAGCCAGCCTACCTAGGTGCGGTGGGCCATGTTCACCTACAGGTTGGGAACGTCAAAACCGCCCAGGCCTTCTATGTAGATGCCCTGGGCTTTGACCGGACGGCCGGGCTGGGTAATTCTGCTGTCTTCGTCTCTGCCGGTGGCTACCACCATCACATGGCCATGAATGTGTGGAATTCCCTGGGAGCTAGCCCCCGCCAAAATACCCTGGGCCTGGGCCAGGTGAACCTGATCCTTCCCGGCCAGGATTCACTAGATGCCCTTGCAGACCGTCTGCGTTTTCAGGCTATCTCTACCTGGCAGGAGGATCAGGGGCTAACCTTTAGGGATCCTTGGAATAATCTTCTGCGGGCTCAGGTTTAGACCCAGAGGCTTATTTATAAGGGGGGGTGAAACAGGCCCACGGCGAAGCTGCTGGCTCGGCGGCTGGCGTGAATCGCCATGTGAGCGAAGCGAACCGGGCGAGAGGGTCGGCAGCGAGTGTGGGCCTGTTGACTCCTTATGAATAAGCCTTCCAGGCTCAGATCTAGGCTCAGAAGGGGCCTGAACCTGAGCCCAGAGGCTTCTTCACCTGAAGGAAGCCGGCACTTGAGCGGTAGGTCACACTTGAGTATCTTGGGTGGTATGACCGATACACAGCATTCCAGCAGAAAAGAAACTACAACCCCTAGCAGTCCCAACCAAACCTACCTGGCCCGGCTGATTGAGCAGCCCCGCATGGTGGGCCTAGCAGCAGGCCGCAGGGGACCTGCCGTTCTGACCATCAACACCCTCAACAAGGAAGGTTCCAAGTGGCGACCCCGCCTCTGGGCCCTTCCCACAGATCAAGAGGCTAAACCCCACCCGCTCACCGCCCCAGAGTCGGGAGCCGCCGTCCTGACCATCAGCGATCAGGGGCAGCTCTACCTGACCCTGGGTAAGGAGGTAGACGAAGCTGACTCTAAGAGCCTCAAGGGCGTCTACCGCCTACCTGAGCAGGGTGAACCTGAACTAATCTTCACCCACCCTGGCGGAATACAGGCCCTGGCAGTGCGCCAGCGCGGGGAAACCACCCGCTACATTTACAGCGCCAAGGCCCACCGCGGCAGCCTTGAAGAGCAGGCTAAGGTGCTTGATCAGCGGGAAAAGACCGGCACCACCGGGGTGCTCTACAGCGAATTTCCCACCCGCTACTGGGACCAAGACCTGGGCACCGGGGTCAAGGCCCTCTACGTCAAGGACGGGCAGGGCGAACCCCGCAGGATCTCCCTGCCCGGTGAAGGCTCAGAACTGGCCGGCTTTGAAGTCTGCCCTAGCGGCGACCGTGCGGCCGTTACCCTGCACACCAAGGTTCGCGGTATCCACCAGCGCTACTCCACCTGGCTGCTAGACCTCAACGGTGCTAAGGAACCCCAACTGCTGCTAGCAGCAAGCCAAACCCATGACTATTCAGCTGGCCCCTTCACCCCAGACGGCAGCGGCCTGGCTATCTATGAGGTGCGCCGCTGGCTACCTGGCCAGTCCATCAAGGTGGGCAGCAAGCACTACAACCTGGCCAACGGCCACATCACCGATCTTTCCAGTGACCTAGACCGCTGGGTTGAAAACCTGGTCTGGCTTGATGAGAGCCACTACGCCTTTGTGACCGACCACCTGGGGGCTACAGCTATCTTCACTGCTTCAGTAGGCGGGCCCAGTCGAAGCCTGGTCGATGATGGAATCAGCCACTTCTCGGCCCTGACCTACCATGAAGGTGCCCTCCTTGCCTTAGTTGATGCCCACCAGCACTCACCCTACCCGGTGCGGATTGACACAGAAAGCGGCCAGCTAACCCGCCTTCCTGCGCCGGTCCAAGAGCTGCGCGCTCCCGGCCGCCTGGAGCGACTAAGCTCCACCGCAGCTGACGGCAGCCAGTTCACTTCCTTCCTAGCCCTGCCCCCCAAAGAGACAGAGGGCCCTGTGCCCCTGCTGGTCTTTGCCCACGGCGGGCCCTGGGGGTCCTGGAACTCCTGGACCTACCGCTGGAACCCCTGGGTCTTTACAGAAGCCGGCTACGCTGTGCTCCTGCCTGACCCGGCCATCTCAACCGGTTACGGCCAGCAGATGCTAGACCGCGGTGGTGACGATCTGGGCGGAACCCCCTACACCGACATCATGCAGGTGGTGGAAGAGGTAGCCGCCCGGGCTGATATCCAGGGCGATAATGTGGCCTTCTCGGGTGGCTCCTACGGCGGTTTTATGACCAACTGGGTAGCAGGGCGGGCCGGAACCCGCTTCAAGTGCTACGTCACCCACGCCTCCATCTGGGACTACAAGACCATGTACTACCTCTCAGATAACGGGGTCTGGCATGAATGGAAGGTTGAATTTGGGGGAGAGGGCGATACAATCTCCCCCCGCCACCGGGCAGCCGACATTGCCGCCCCCATGCTGGTGATTCACGGGGATAAGGACTACCGGGTACCCATTGGCCAGGCCCACCACCTCTGGGCTGACCTGCAACGGCACTCAGCCCACCTAGGCCACAGGTACCTCTACTTTCCCGATGAGGGCCACTGGATCCTCAAGCCCGGTAACTCTAGGCTCTGGTACCAGGTCTTTACCGCCTGGCTTAACCAGCACCTGCTGGGGCAGGACTTCCAGGCCCCTGAAATCCTAGGTTAGGGGCATACGCGCTCCGGTAGCTAGGGCCTCTTGGCCTGGGCCCTAGCTGCCTGCCGGCGCTTGAGCAGGCTGAGGGCGGGCCCAATATTGACAAAAATCCAGAGGGGATTGGTAATCACCAGGAACATAAAGAGGGTCCTCAAGAGGGAGGGGGCATCTGCTGGCAGGGTGAGCTGGTTGAGCCAGATCGTTACCCCGTAGATGAGCACTGTTCCTAGGGCTAGGTAGGCTAGGGCCCACCAGAACTCCTGGGCTGAGGCCTGCCCCTTAGCGTTCCAGTAGTGCCGGTAGAAGAGGCGGATAGCCCCCAGGAGGCCAACCTGCTGGGGCTGAGCTGGGGGTCGAGCCTCATCAGGGTGCTCTTCATCATCAAAACCATCAAGGTTCAGGGCCTCTGGGGTGTCTTCAGTCAGTAGCTGAAGGGGTTCTAGGCGGCTAGGCTTATGCTCAGACATACCTCAAGAATACCCAACTGAAGAAGGACCCATGACCAGCCTGCTGCTTACCTACTTTGGCCCCTTTGAAGGGGTTCCCCAGAACCCCACTGGCCCCCTGGCTCAGAAACTAGCTCGGGCCCTGGCCCACTCCGCCCCAGAAGTGACCGTACACCTGCGGGAACTACCGGTAGAGTACGAGGCCTCTGGTCAGCTGCTTAGAGGGCTCCTCGCTGAGCTTGAACCCCAGCTGGCTATCTGCCTGGGGGTGGCCCTTGGCCGCCAGAAGGTCAGCCTTGAAGAAGTAGCCCGCAACCTAGATTCAGCCCCGATCCCCGATAACTCCGGCAGCTACCGCTCCGGCCAGCCCATTGACCCCCAGGGCCCCCCAACCTACCGAAGCAGCCTGCCACTAGGGGCCCTCTTTGAGCATTTTCAGGCCCAGGGTCAGCCCGTGGAGATCTCCCAGTCAGCTGGAAGCTACGTCTGTAACCATGTTTTTTATGAACTCATGCAGGCTACGGCCGGCAGCATACCGGCAGGCTTCATACACCTTCCCCTGCTCAGGGATGACAGCGACAGCCAGGGGCTAGAGGCCACAGCTGGGAGCCAGCTGCGGGCCTACACCCAGACCGGCGGTCTTGAGCTAGGGGAGAAAGAAAAGATGCCCACCCTGCCCCTGGGGCAGGTGGTGGGCATCTGTGAAGAGCTTATTCTGCTGACCCTAAAATCAGAGCTCAGGGATCAGGGATTAGAGCTCAGGGATTAGAGCTCAGAAGCTAAAGCTCAAAAATAAGGCCGCGCAGATAGATCAGCTGGCCAGATTACCTAGGTAAAGCGGCCAAAGCCCTAGGGGCGGTTCAGGTCCTCAGGCTTGTCGTACTGCAGGCCCTTGGGGCTTGACTCGAAAATGCACATCACCATGGGCACAATGCCAGCACCAACGAAGGTCAGCAGCCAGAGGGCACCGGGAAAACCAGCATCCTGCAGGCGCCGCCAGCCCACAGAGAGGGTGAAGATCAGGCTGAGGATTAAACCTGCAAAGAGTAGAAGCATAGCCAGGCCTGTGAGCAGCAAAACCCCTGCAACATTGCCACCAACATTAGTGTCAGTTGTTGTAGCTGCCAGCAAGGTAATGAAGAAAAGGATCAGGAAGTAGACTAGGCCCGATAGGGCCGGAACAATCCCGCCCCAGAGCAGGTAGGCCCACCAGAACTCGCTACGAGAGGCCCGGCCTGAAAAGTGCCAGAGGTACTTCTTGTTCAGGGCCAAAGCCTGCTTGAAGGATACCTGCGGCCTTCTCTGCCCTTCAGAGAAAGTAGGGTGGGGCGGAAGGTAGCCTGCCTGGGTAGGGCCCGGATAAGGGGTAGACATGGGGTGAATCTTCTCCAGTTAGAAGTAGGCGGCCTATTCAAAAGGTAGGTTGCGCAGGCTCATACAGGTGAGAAACTGCGCAACCTTTTATGAATAGGTCTTGAAAGGTTTGGGTTTTAGGCTTTAGCGGCGCTGATCTAGGTAGAAGCTGATCAGGCCCTGGGTTGAGGAATCCTGCTCAGCAAGAACCTGCCGGTCCCCACCAACAGCCGGGGCCAGCTCTAGGGCCAGCTGCTTACCCAGCTCAACACCCCACTGGTCAAAGGAATCAATGCCCCAGACAATGCCCTGAACAAAGGTGATGTGCTCGTAGAGGGCAATGAGCTGGCCCAGGACGGCAGGAGTCAGCTGGGAAGCCATGATAGAGGTGGTGGGGCGGTTGCCTGAGAAGACCCGGGCAGGAACGATTTCTTCAGCGGTGCCCTCAGCCCGAACCTCATCAGCGGTCTTACCGAAGGCCAGGGCCTTAGTCTGGGCAAAGAAGTTAGCTAGGAAAAGTTCGTGAACGTCCTGCTGACCATCACGGGTGGGGTGAACCGGGTTGGCGAAGGCAATGAAGTCGGCAGGGATCAGGCGGGTGCCCTGGTGGATGAGCTGGTAGAAGGCGTGCTGGCCGTTAGTGCCGGGTTCGCCCCAGAAAACTTCACCGGTGGCGGTGCTCACTGGCTTGCCGTCAGCGGTAACTGACTTACCGTTGGACTCCATGGTCAGCTGCTGTAGGTAGGCGGGGAAGCGGTGCAGGTACTGGTCGTAGGGTAGAACAGCGTGGGTTTCAGCGCCCAGGAAGTTCACGTTCCAGATATTCAGCAGACCCATGAGGGCAGGAAGGTTCTGAGCCAGGGGAGTTGAACGGAAGTGCTCATCCATAGCATGGAAGCCAGCGAGGAATTGCTCAAAAACTTCAGGGCCCAGGACAATAGCTAGAGGGGTGCCAATAGCAGAGTCAACAGAGTAGCGGCCACCTACCCAGTTCCAGAAGCCGAAGGCGTTTTCGGGGTCAATGCCGAAGGCCTCAACCTTATCAAGGGCGGTAGAGACAGCAACGAAGTGGGCGGCAACGGCTTCCTTCTCTTCCTTGCCTTCTAGGGCACCGGCCTCACGCAGGGAAGAAAGTAGCCAGTCCCGGCAGACCCGGGCGTTGGTGAGGGTCTCTAGGGTGCCAAAGGTCTTAGAGGCCACAATGAAAAGGGTGGTCTCTGGGTCAAGGTCCTTGACGGTCTCAGCTGCATCGGTGGGGTCAATGTTAGAGATAAAGCGGGCAGAAAGGCCGGGCTGGGCGTAGGGCTTGAGGGCCTCATAGACCATGACGGGACCCAGGTCTGAGCCGCCGATGCCGATGTTGACAACGGTTTCGATGCGCTTGCCGGTAATGCCTACCCACTCGCCGGAGCGGACGCGGTCGGCAAAGTCGTAAATCTTGGCGAGGACCTCGTGGACGTCGGTATCGACGTCCTGGCCATCAACCACGAGAGCGGGGGTTGCGCCCTTGGGGCGGCGCAGGGCGGTGTGCAGGACGGCGCGGTCTTCGGTGACGTTGATGCGCTCACCGGCGAACATGGCGTCGCGGCGTTCTTCGAGGTTGACCTCTTCGGCCAGCTGGGTCAGTAGGGCCAGGGTCTCTTCGGTGATGAGGTTCTTGGAGAGGTCAACGTAGAGGTCGGCGGCAGTGAAGCTCAGCTTTTCGGCGCGGGCGGGATCTGCTTCGAACCAGGCGCGCAGGTCGGCGGTGGTCTTCTGCTGGTGGTCGGCCAGGGCTGCCCAGGCCTTGGTCTGGACGGGGTCAGTGATGGCGGGGAGAGACATGTGTGCTCTACCTTCCTGTCGATTTGGGTGTTCTTGCCTCTATTTTATGTTGGTTTGGTAGTTTTTGACCCCGCTGGCAGGTGTGGTTTTTTGTGGTTTTGTCGGCATTAGCCCTCCCAAGAGAATGCCTACTTATTATCAGTGGTGTTATTATTAGGGTGGAACAGGCATCTCTAGCCCCCTCCCGAACCACGCTGCGCGGCCCCGCGCCCCTTGACTGAGCGTGGACGCGGACGGCAGCTCGTGAGGTGCTTTTGCATGTCAACTAGGTCGAAACGTAAGAAGATATAAAAGGACACTTTCATGGCTACTACCCAGCAAACTCCGCCCGGCACGGGCCCCGACCTGCGGAAGGGGGATATCGACGCGGCCGCCAAGGAAAACATGCGAGAAGGTTCCCTGGCCCCCAAGGTCTTTATTCCCGCAGCCGTCATCATGGCCGCCTTCATCGGCATTACCCTGGCCTTCCCCCACCGCACCAAAGAAATCTTCGATGCCCTGCAGGCCGACGTCATTAACTACTTCGGCTGGTACTACGTCGCCATCGTTGCTTTCTTCGTTATCTTTGCCCTCTACCTGGGCTTCTCCCGCATGGGCGACGTCAAACTAGGCGACGACGATGACGAGCCTGCCTACCCCTTTACCACCTGGTTCGCCTTCCTCTTCGCAGCCGGTATGGGTATCGGCCTGGTCTTCTACGGGGCAACCGAACCCCTTATGCACTACGTTGACCCCCGCCCCGGCGTGGGTGACGGCACCAAGGAAGAGATTGCCCAGGCAGCGATGAGCCAGGCCTTCCTGCACTGGGGCCTGCACCCCTGGGCTATCTACGTCATCGTGGGCCTTGCTATTGCCTATGCAACCCACCGCCTCAAGCTGCCCCTCTCCATCCGCTATTCCCTCAAACCCCTGCTGGGGGACCGTGTAAAAGGTGGAGCAGGCGACGTCATCGACGTTGTCGCCCTGGTTGGCACCCTCTTCGGCGTAGCGACCTCTCTTGGCCTCGGTGTTATGCAGATTGCTGCGGGCCTGGGCTACATGAATATCCCGGCCCAGGGCAACGGCTGGCTGGTGGGCATCATTGTAGTGCTCATGGGTATCACCCTCTTCTCCGTGGTCACCGGCCTAGAAAAGGGTATGAAGTGGCTCTCGAACGGCAACCTCATTCTGGCCGCTATCGTCTGCCTCTTCGTACTGGTGGTTGGCCCCACCCTCTTCCTCTTCCGTAACTTCATCGGGTCCATCGGTAACTACCTGCAAAACGTCGTTGCCATGACCTTCGAGACCCTGGCCCTCTACGGTGTTGACGGTGAACAGTTCCAGGCTGCCTGGACCACCTTCTACTGGGGCTGGTGGATTTCCTGGTCACCCTTCGTCGGCATGTTCATCGCCCGCGTCTCTAAGGGCCGTTCCGTGCGCGAATTCGTCATCGGCGTTCTGCTGGTACCTGCGCTGACCTCCTTCTTCTGGTTCTCCGTACTCGGTGGCACCGCCCTGCACCAGGAACTTTTCGGAACCGGCACCAGCTTGGTGGGCGAAGACGGTAGCGTCTCTGCAGAGAATGCCCTCTTCCAGATGTTCCACAATCTGCCCGGTGGCGTCATTCTGACTGCCGGTGCGGTACTGCTGATTACCGTATTCTTCGTGACCTCGGCAGACTCCGGCGCCCTGGTACTCGGCATGCTCTCCACTAACGGGTCACCTGAACCCAAAACCTGGATTCGTGTCTTCTGGGTGCTGGTTGCAGGTGCAACCGCGATCTCCCTGGTTGTCATCGGTGGCAGTGAATCGCTATCGGCAATTCAAACTGTGGCAATTCTGACGGCCCTGCCCTTCTCCGTGGTCATCGTGCTCATGTGTATCTCCCTCTACAAGGCCCTGAGCGTTGAGCACCGTCTCTTCGTCCGCGCCCAGCGTCGTAACGCCCGCCGCGAGATTGAGGCCTCCCTGGCTGAGCAGATTGACGACCGCGTCAACGAGCTGATTGCCGAAGGCGTTGAAGACCGCGTCACCGCAGCAGTGGGGGAGCACCTCGATGAACACCTGGACGGCCAGCTAGAGGCAGCCCTGGAAGAAGCCGTGGACAAGGCGGTTGAGGCCAAGGTCGAAGAAGCCGTGGATTCCGCGGTTGAAAGCGCCGTCGAAGCCAAGGTGGAAGAAGCCGTAGAAAAGGCTGTGGATGAAGTCTCCCTGCAGGTGGAAGCCAACACCGCCGCAATTGAGCAGATCCGCACCGCAACCGGCTCCATCCCCGTGGTCAAGCCCCAGGATATAAAGCAGACACCCTGGAATAAATAGGAAATAGATAGGGGCTTATTCAAAAGAGCGGTGTAGCAGGCTCGCAGCGAAGCTGCTGGCTCGGCGGCTGGCGTGAATCGCATTGTGAGCGAAGCGAACCATGCGAGAGGGGCGGCAGCGAGCGCGAGCCTGTGGAACCGTTCTGAATACGCCCCTAAATTTCTAATGTGTTCCAGAAGATAGCGGCTAGTTTAGGTGCCGCCGGTATAATCAAACCGAAAGCCCTCTGCGCAGGCGCCGAATATTTCGGCAGGTAAGCCGCGCACCGGCCTCCTTATCCCCAACATTTAAGCGAGATACCTTCCGCATGTCTGAAACCCAAAAGACCGCTTCACGCAGCGACCTGCGCAACGTGGCAATCGTAGCCCACGTTGACCACGGCAAGACCACCATCGTTGATGCAATGCTCAAGCAGACCAACGCCTTCTCAGCCCACGCAGACGTTGAAGACCGTGTCATGGACTCCGGTGACCTTGAAAAGGAAAAGGGCATTACCATCCTGGCCAAGAACACCACCGTCTTCTACTCTGGCCCCTCAGCCCAGGGTGAAGAGATCACCATCAACGTGATCGACACCCCCGGCCACGCCGACTTTGGTGGCGAGGTTGAACGCGGCCTGTCGATGGTTGACGGTGTTGTGCTGCTGGTAGACGCCTCAGAAGGCCCTCTGCCCCAGACTCGCTTTGTGCTGCGTAAGGCCCTAGCTGCCAAGCTGCCCGTTATTCTAGTGGTCAACAAGGTTGACCGCCCCGACGCCCGTATTGACGAAGTTGTTGGCGAATCTATGGACCTGCTCCTAGGCCTAGCTAGCGACCTAGCTGATGAGGTTCCCGACCTAGATATCGACGCCCTGCTCAATGTTCCTGTGGTTTACGCCTCCGGTAAGGCTGGGGCTGCCTCACTGAAGCAGCCTGCTGACGGCTCCCTGCCCGATAACGATAACCTTGAGCCCCTCTTCCAGACCATTCTGGAACACGTTCCTGCCCCCACCTACAACCCTGATGAGGTTCTGCAGGCCCACGTGACCAACCTGGACTCATCCCCCTTCCTGGGCCGTCTGGCCCTGCTGCGTATCTTCAACGGCACCCTCAAGAAGGGCCAGACCGTAGCCTGGGTTCGCCAGGACGGCCAAACCAAGAATGTTCGTATCTCTGAGCTGCTAGCTACCAAGGCCCTAGAGCGCGTACCTGCTGAATCAGCTGGCCCCGGCGAAATCGTAGCTGTTGCCGGTATCGAAGACATCACCATCGGTGAAACCCTCACCGACCCCGAAAACCCCAAGCCCCTGCCCCTGATCAAGGTTGACGACCCGGCAATCTCCGTGACCATCGGTATCAACACCTCACCGCTGGCCGGTAAGGTCAAGGGCGCTAAGGTGACTGCCCGCCAGGTTAAGGACCGCCTGGATAAGGAACTGATCGGTAACGTCTCCCTCAAGGTGCTACCCACCGAGCGCCCCGACGCCTGGGAGGTACAGGGCCGTGGCGAACTGGCCCTAGCTATCCTGGTGGAGCAGATGCGCCGCGAAGGCTTTGAGCTGACCGTCGGTAAGCCCCAGGTTGTTACCAAGACCATTGACGGCAAGATCCATGAGCCCATGGAGCACATGATTATTGACGTGCCCGAAGAGTTCCTGGGGGCTGTCACCCAGCTTATGGCTGCCCGCAAGGGCCGGATGGAAAACATGGCTAACCACGGCACCGGCTGGGTTCGCATGGAATTCGCTGTTCCTGCCCGCGGCCTGATCGGCTTCCGCACCAAGTTCCTGACCGAAACCCGCGGTGCAGGTATCTCATCGTCCTACTCCACCGGCTACGAGCCCTGGGCTGGAGATATTGACTACCGCTCCAACGGCTCTATGATCTCTGACCGTGCTGGTGTCGTTACCCCTTACGCCATCATTGGCCTGCAGGAACGCGGCACCATCTTCGTTGAACCCACCAGCGAGGTCTACGAGGGCATGATTATTGGCGAAAACTCCCGGGCCGATGACATGGAAGTAAACATCACCCGCGAAAAGAAGCTGACCCTTGAAGAGTCCCTAGAATGGGCCCGCGAGGACGAGTGTGTGGAAGTCACCCCCGAAGCTATCCGCATCCGCAAGGTCATTCTGGACTCCAACGAGCGAGTCCGTGAAGCCCGCCGCCGGGCCCGGGCCTAAGGCCTAAGAGGGGCTGGGCTAGCTGAACCCCTGTCAGCTAGCCCAGCCCTGCCCCCTGCTTCTTTCCCCTGAACCCCTGATCCTGGTAGCCCCCACTGCCGCCTGGCCCGCCTCTGGGCCACCTCCAGAAGAAACTGCCTACCAGAAACCATCATCATGGACACAGTAGCCCAACCGCACTACCCACGACCCGGTGAAAACATTAGCGAAGACGCTACCTTCACCCTTCTGCCTGAGGGGTTCTCCCCCCAGGAGACCACCGTCCTCTTCGTTCACGCCCACCCTGATGATGAGTCCTCCTCAACAGGGGCTACCATTGCAGCCCTGGTAGAAGCCGGAGCCCGGGTAGAGCTTATTACCATGACCCGGGGGGAAATGGGGGAGGTCATTGACCCCCAGCTCAAGCATCTAGAAGCCAGCCACCCCTCAAATAAGGACGGCGGCCAGGCCCTAGGCCAGTACCGCTCAGAGGAACTAGAGAAGGCCCTAGAGATTTTAGGGGTTCACCGTCACTTCTACCTGGGTCAGGGGCCAAGCGCTCTTGAGGACGCCCCCCACATCTACCGGGACTCAGGTATGGCCTGGGGAGAAGACGGCCACCCGGTGCCCAACCCGGCCGCCCCAGCAGACTGCCTGACCGCCCAGGACCTTGAGCTTCAGGTGCAGGCAATGGTGGCCGCTATCCAGGAAATCCGCCCAGACATTATTGTTAGCTACGACGCTGATGGGGGCTACGGTCACCCAGACCACAAGAGAACCTACGAGGTTGTTTCCTCAGCCGTGCACTCCCTGGCTGGAACCCCCTACGCCCCAACAGCCCTCTGGGGCCTTGAAGGGGACTACAACCCCCACGATACCCGGCCCCAGGCTGTCATTATGGGGAAGCTGGAGCCGAAGCGGGAGGCCATGCGGGCCCACGCCACCCAGATCAGCATTACCGGCCCGAGCAGCTTTGAGTACTCCAACCAGGTTCCCCAGCCCATCAGCGCCCTAGAAACCTACCGGCTGATTTGGGGGCTAAGCACCATTGAACCGGTAGAAGACCCCTACACCGAGATTAACAATGATGCCCCAGGAGTGGTGAACTCAGCGGTAACGGCCCTGGCTGTTGGCTTGATTTCTGGTTTTACCGGCACCATGTACCACACCTACATCTGGTACTCATCCAGCGGTTTCTGGTTCCCCTGGGGCCTGGCCCTGGCCCTGCTGACAGTATTCTCAGCCTCCCTCTGGGCTGCTCTCTACACCGAGAAGAACTGGGCTGCAGCCCTGGTTGGCTCAACGGCCTTTATTCTGACCGGCATTTTTGCCCTGGCTAGGGATGCCTCAATGCTGATTTACCTGAATCCCATCAACCCTGTTGGGATTACAGGCACCCTCTGGGCCCTGGGTACCCTGGTGGTTTCTATCATCAGCATTATGGTTGCCACCCGCTACCGCCGCCGCTAAGGAAGAGAATCGTAACCTATTTACTCAGTCACAAAAATCGGCCCTGAGTGAGCCTAAGAGATAGACTAGTGGACAGCCTCAACCACCAATGCGCAGAGGAGCGCCCAACCCAGAAAGGCACACTGTGACCTACATTATTGCCCAGCCCTGCGTGGACGTTAAAGACCGCGCCTGTGTTGAAGAATGCCCCGTAGACTGCATCTACGAGGGCGAGCGCTCCCTCTATATCCACCCCGATGAGTGCGTAGACTGCGGGGCCTGCGAGCCTGTCTGCCCGGTTGAAGCTATCTACTATGAGGATGACGTTCCCGAAGAATGGGAAGACTACACTGCGGCAAATGCTGACTTCTTTGACGATCTGGGCTCACCCGGTGGGGCGGCCCGCCTGGGACTGATCCCTAAGGACGCTGCCCTGATCGCTGGTCTGCCCCCGCAGAACCAGGACTAGACACTGATGGATGAAGGGGCTGGTGGCTGATGCTGCCGGCCCCTTTTTCCTGCCCTCTAGGCCCTGTGGCTGAGGCTAAGGGACTAGACTAGGGGAGGGAAAAGACCACCCCCGTCAGAGAAGGACCCCTATGCGCAGCTTTGGACTAGACCTACCCGACTACCCCTGGGACACTATGGCCCCCTACTTGGCCACTGCCCAGCAGCACCCCGATGGGCTCATTAACCTTTCCATTGGCACCCCGGTTGATCCTACCCCTGAGCTTATTCGTCAGGCCCTGGCCTCGGCCACTGACGCTCATGGCTACCCCACAACCCACGGTACTCTTAGCCTGCGGCAGGCGATTGTGGACTGGTTTGCCCGCCGCCGGGGGGTTCCTGGCCTGAGCCCTGAGCAGGTGATGCCCACGATTGGTTCTAAGGAGCTAGTGGCCTGGCTGCCCTTCCTGCTGGGCCTGGGGGAGGGGGACATTGTGGTTCGCCCAACCGTTGCCTACCCCACCTACGATATTGGGGCTCAGTTGGCTGGGGCTACCCCTCTTGCAGCTGACAGCCTCGATGAGCTAGATGAGGAAACTAGGGCCCGTGTTCGCCTGGTGTGGATTAATTCGCCGGCTAACCCGACTGGGATTGTGCGGGATGTAGCTGAGCTGAAGAGGCTGGTTGATCAGGCCCGGGCCTTAGGTGCTGTGGTTGCCTCTGATGAGTGCTATGCCGAGCTGGGCTGGGGTCAGTGGGATACGGCCCGCGGCGGCCGGGCGGTTCCTTCTATTCTTGACCCGCAGGTGGCGGGCGATTCCCAGGATTTGCTGCTGGCTGCCTACTCTCTGTCTAAGCAGTCTAACTTTGCTGGCTACCGGGGGGCCTTCCTGGCTGGGGACCGGCAGCTGATGGCTAACCTGGTCAATTCCCGTAAGCACGCTGGCATGATTGTTCCGGCCCCGGTTCAGGTGGCTATGACCGCCGCCCTTACAGATGATGCCCATGTTGAGGCCCAGAAGGATCTCTACCGGGCCCGTCGGGAGAAGCTGCTCCCTGCCCTGAAGGCTTTTGGGTTGACGGTGGAACATTCTGAAGCTGGCCTCTACCTTTGGGCCCAGGCGGGGGAGGATACCTGGACTACAGTTGAGCGCTTTGCCCAGAAGGGGATTCTTATTGGCCCCGGTGTTTTCTATGGTCAGGCCGGGGAAGGCTATGTGCGGGTGGCCTTAACTGGCAGTGATCAGGATATTGAGGCAGCTGCTGCCCGCCTGATGGCTAGCTAGTCTGATTCTGCCTCTAGCTGATAAGCCCTGGGCTCTTCCCCCTGCCAGCTGGCCGGGTTAAGAATCCGGGGCTTAATCTACTTGTATCCGGCCTCATAATGTGACCTTGCGAATGAAACTGTTGTAATGTGGACCATAGGATAATCTGTGACTGGGCTACTCCCTACCCCGCAGGCCCGAGCGGGCAGGCGGCCCTGCCCAGGCCTATAGCCTCACACAACAGGAGGAAAACCATGACTGAGAATATCGCCAAACTTACCTACCTGGGTAAGGAACTGACCCTACCGGCTGTAGAAGCAAGCGAAGGCAATGGGGCCTTTGAAGTAGCAGGGATGCTCAAGGAAACCGGCAAGGTAGCCTACGACCCAGGCTTTATGAACACAGCGAACGCTAAGTCCGCCATCACCTACATTGACGGGGATGCAGGGATTCTGCGCTATAGGGGCTACCCCATTGAAGAGCTGGCAGAAAAGTCCAGCTTCCTAGAAGTGAGCTACCTGCTGATCTACGGTGAGCTGCCGACCCCCACCCAGCTAGAAGAATTCGATGCAACCATCCGCCGCCACACCATGGTGCATGAGGACTTCAAGTTCTTCTTCCGCGGCTTTCCCCGTGAAGCCCACCCCATGGCTGTTCTGGCCTCAAGCGTCTCAGCCATGTCCACCTTCTACTCAGACTCCCTAGACCCCTTTGACCCCCGCCAGGTTGAGGTCTCAACCTACCGGCTGCTCTCTAAGGTGCCCACCCTAGCTGCCTACGCCTATAAGAAGTCCAAGGGTGAGCCCTCAATCTACCCCAAGAATGAGCTGAACTACACCGAGAACTTCTTGCGGATGTGCTTTGGTTTTCCCACCGAAGAGTATGAAGTTAACCCCCTGCACGCTAAGGCCCTAGACTTACTTCTGCTCCTGCACGCAGACCACGAGCAGAACTGCTCCACCTCAACCGTTCGCCTGGTAGGCTCCTCTAACGCCAACATGTTCGCCTCAGTCTCAGCTGGCATCAACGCCCTCTACGGGCCCCTGCACGGTGGCGCCAATGAGGCTGTGCTCAACATGCTTAACCTCATCCAGAAGGAAGGCATTAGCCCTGAAGACTTCATGGAGAAGGTCAAGAATAAGGAGGACGGGGTTCGACTGATGGGCTTTGGCCATCGGGTCTACAAGAACTACGACCCCCGGGCCCGCCTGGTCAAGAAAACAGCTGACCAGATTCTTGCCAGCATTGGCGGCAATAATGAGCTGCTCGATATTGCTATGCGCCTAGAAGAGAAGGCCCTGAACGACGACTACTTCATTGAGCGCAAGCTCTACCCCAACGTAGACTTCTACACCGGCCTGATCTACAAGGCCATGGGCTTCCCTGAGCACATGTTTACCGTCCTCTTTGCCCTAGGCCGCCTGCCTGGCTGGATTGCCCAGTGGACTGAAGGTATTCAGGACCCTGACCGGAAGATCGGTCGCCCCCGCCAGGTCTACATCGGTCAGCCTGAACGTCACTACCCTGAGCGTTAAAGCTACCTAGCAAGCACTAAGCCCCGCTGCCCTAACCTTCAAGGAGGAAAGGGCAGCGGGGCTTAGCTGATGCACAGGATATTCGGCTACGCCTCGACCTAGGATTGCCACATCAGTGGCAATCCTTTAACGGTCGCTACTCGCTACGCTTCTATCCCGCGCTCCGCGCGCTTTCTACAATCGCCACATCGGTGGCGATTGCTTAACGAAAGATATTCGGCTATGCCTCGACCTAGCATTGCCACATCAGTGGCAATCCTTTAACGGTCGCTACTCGCTACGCTTCGTAGCCATTTGGATTGTTCTTCTGCCAGTTCCAGTGGTCCCGAACCATGGTCTCAATGTTGCGGGAAGCAGACCATCCCAAATCAGCCAGGGCAGCAGAAGGATCAGCGTAAGAAACAGCTACATCGCCAGGGCGGCGATCAACA
>JAXDRN010000024.1:0-14156 GCA_034090985.1 Rothia sp. (in: high G+C Gram-positive bacteria)
ACCGTGAAAGGCAAAATAATCTGACCGTACTGATGCTGCTTATAGGTACCGCGCAACACATCAGCCACATTCCAAATGAACTGAGAATAGTTCAAAGAAGACACACAAGCCCCTCTAAATCGGCAATCTAAACCTTCTGAAGATGGGCCCCAGCCAAGCTAGCTAGGTGGAGCTTCTCTCCCTGCTGAAACCTAATAATACCCAAGGAACTGGCTGGGAAGGTGAAGTGCAGCACTTGGATTTTGCCTGCTCAACGTGGCTGAAGATTCTACCTAGTCAAGCGCTAGCGGGCGGCCAGGCCCCGCCACATGTATGACCGCCGCAGGAGAAAGAGCTTTAACTCACCTCAACCCGGGCTGCGGCCTCGCGCCCGAAGAGGTAGAGCACCAGTTCGCCCGGCTCGCCGGTCAGCACGGTTGCCAGTCGGCCAGCAGGCGGGGCAACCACGGTATGAACGGCGGGGGAGTAGCCCGGGGCTTCTAGCACCAGCCCGTCAGGGTACTTCTTCCCGGCCATCATCCGGGCCCGGGCCCGCAGCACCTGCCAGATCTTCTCCTGCACGCCTTCGGCCAGGACGCGCGGGGCCGGCTCCTCGCCGTCAGTAATATCGGCGCGGCGAACGTCCTCAGTATGCACAAAATACTCAATCAGGTTCATGGCCTCATCCAGGCCGGGAAAGCGCGAGCGCATCTGCAGGTAGCCCGGCAGGGCCTCAAAGTCGCGCAGGGCCTTCTCGTAGCGGCGCTGGCCAGTCAGCTCATGGGCCAACTGGTTGGTGGCGCGCTCGGTGCGGGCCCCCAGCGGGCCGCCCATAACCCCGGCTGCCAGGGCGGGCTTGGACTCCCGTAGCAGCAGGTGGGCTGCCAGGTGGCGGGTTTCCCAGCCCTCACAGAGGGTCGGGGCAGACGGCCCCGCATCGGCAAGAGCCTGCACTAGAGCGGATCGTTCAGAGGTGACAAGAGCTGAAGAGGTCATAGCTCCCAGTCTAAACCCGTTGGCGGGCCCCGCTAGCGCCATCAGCTAGGATGGAGGGGTGACTACAGTAGCAGCTAGCGCCACCGAGGGCGCCTTACTTCCAGCAGATATTGCCGCCCGCCTCAAGCGCGATGACAAGGGCCTCTTTGCCGCCATCATTCAGCAGTACGACACCCGAGATGTGCTCATGCTGGGCTGGATGAACGATGAAGCCCTGCGCCGCACCCTCACTGAAGGGCGGGTTACCTTCTGGTCCCGCTCCCGCCAGGAATACTGGCGCAAGGGCGATACCAGTGGCCACTACCAGTACGTTAAAAGTGTCAGCCTAGACTGCGACGGGGATGCCCTACTCCTTGAGGTTGACCAGGTGGGGGCAGCCTGCCACACCGGAACCACCACCTGCTTCCAGGCAGGAGGGCCCCTAGCGGCTCAGACCGGCCACCGCCCCCAATAGTTCGAGCACACATCAGAGCAGACCAGAGGAAAGCATGTACGACCTAGGAACAGTAGAACCCACCCTAGAAGAGTTCCGTGAACTAGCAGCCAGCCGCCGGGTCATCCCCCTAAGGGTCAAGGTTTTGGCTGATGCCCTTACCCCCATTGGCATCTACCGGGCCCTGGTCGGCTCAGAGGGGGCGCCTGCCCCCGGCACCTTCCTGCTGGAGTCAGCGAACGAACATAAGCAGTGGTCCCGCTACTCCTTCATTGGGGCCTCAAGCCGCTCAACCCTCACCACCAAGGACGGCAAGATCGTCTGGCAGGGCCTAACGCCCGCCGGTGCCCCTACTGAAGGTGACCCGGTTGAGGCGATCCGCCAAACCTTAGATATGCTGCACACTGAGCCCTTCGGCAACCTGCCCCCGCTCACTAGCGGCCTGGTCGGCTACATGGGCTGGGACGTGGTGCGCCACTGGGAAAAACTGCCCGGCGGCCCAGCAGATGATGTGAACCTGCCAGAGTTCGCCCTGAACATCGTTTCAGATATGGCTGTGCACGATAACGCCGATGGCACCGTCACCCTGATTGCCAACGCCATTAACTTCAACGGCACTGATGAAAACATTGATGCCGCCTACGCTGATGCCCTCTCCCGGGTTTACGCCATGATGAACAAGCTGGCCCAGCCTGCCCCCGAGTCGGTCTCAACCCTCTCTGGTACTGACCAGGTTGAGGGCAAGGTCGCCCAGGTTAAGCACACCTGGGCTGAGCAGGGCTTTCTAGACGCAATTGAAAAGTCAAAGAAGAACATTATTGATGGTGATGTCTTTCAGATTGTGATCTCCCGCCGTTTTGAGGCTGAAAATAAGGCCAGCGCCTTAGATGTGTACCGGGTTCTACGGCAGTCCAACCCCTCACCCTACATGTACCTCTTTAACTTTGAATCCCCAGAAGACGGCCAGCCCTTCCAGATTGTTGGTTCTTCACCAGAGGCCCTAGTCACCCTCAAAAACGGTACCGCCACCACCCACCCTATTGCCGGTTCCCGTCCGCGGGGGGCTCACCGGGATGAAGACCTGGCCCTGGCTGAAGAGCTCCTAGCTGACCAGAAGGAACGCTCTGAGCACCTGATGCTCATTGACCTAGCCCGCAATGACCTGTCTCGGATCGCTGTTCCCGGAAGCGTGAAGGTCACCCAGTTCATGGAAATTGAGCGTTTTAGCCACATTATGCACATCTCTTCAGAGGTGCAGGTCCAGCTGGCTGAAGGCATGAACGCCTACGATGTGCTGCGGGTAGCCTTCCCGGCCGGTACCCTTTCTGGTGCCCCTAAGCCCCGGGCCATGCAGCTGCTCGATGAGTATGAGGTCAGCGCCCGCGGTATCTATGGCGGTGTCTGCGGCTACTTCGACTTTGCCGGCAATATGGACATGGCTATTGCCATTCGTACCGCGGTGCTCAAGGACGGGCGGGCCTATGTGCAGGCAGGTGCCGGTATCGTGATGGACTCGGTGCCCGCCTCTGAGGCCCAAGAGACGGTCAATAAGGCGGCAGCCCCCCTGCGGGCTGTGCTCACAGCCTCGGGCCTGGCCCCCCTCTCACCTGAGGTGATTGCCTAGATGGGGGAGTCTGAAGCCCAGTCTGCTGAAGCTGCCAGCCTGCGCCCGCTGCCGGGCTGGGCCCAGCCTACCCGGGTGATGCTAGGGTCCCTGGCGGTGTCTGCTGCTGCCTTCCTGACCACCCTGCCCACCTGGATTCGGGCTGAGGTGAGTACGGTGGTCTCAACCTCTACCCTAGAAATTTCAGGGGCGGACGCTGCCTCTACCGTCTCTGCCCTGGCTCTCGTTGCCCTGGTGGCCTCCCTGGCCCTGCGTCTTGCCGGGCCCCTGGTCCGTAAGCTGCTGGCCCTTGTGCTGGTGGGGGCGGGCCTGGGTTTGGCCCTTGCCGCGGTGGGTGTGAATGCTGACCCGCAGGCTGCCTCCCTGGCCCAGGTTAGTGCCCTGACGGGTACGAATGCTCCGGCTAACTCCTATGAGCTGACCTCCCTGCCCCTGCTGGCTGCCGCCTGCGGTGCCCTCCTTGCCCTGGTCGGTGGCTGGGCTTTTGCGGCAACCTCCTACTGGAGGACCGGGGGTAAGTATGACCGGTCAGCTGCCCGGGCAGCCCGCCTGGCTCAGACTCAGAGACCAGATGCGATCGATGCCTGGGATTCCCTGACCGAAGGCAAGGACCCTACCCTCTAGGGCCCTGCCGCTGAAGGTGGGCAGCCTAAACCCTAGCCCTGCTGGGAGGCCTGGGTGAGGAAATAAAAAGGCACACGGGCGGCTAAGTGGGCCAAAGAGCCCCCTATCTTCTAAGATAGTGATAAGCACCCGTGTGCTCGGCACCTCATACACCGGCAAGCGCACGCCCACACACTACAAGGAGACTTACATGGCACAGCAGACCGTTGAGATGGTCCCCGACCTGCCCTACAACAACCACGGCAACACCACCGCCTCTTGGGCAATGGTCATTATCATGATTGTTGGTTCAGTCATTGGCGCAGTGGGCTTCTGCATCGCAAACACCCCCATCTTCGTTGTTGGTGTTGCCATCATCGCCATCGGCGTTGTAGCCGGTATCGTGCTCCGCTCAGCAGGCTACGGCCAGGGCGGCAAGCACACCAAGTACCACCACTAAAGCCTCAACCCACCCGGGTGAGGTGAAAAAGGGGCACCCCGCACAGAAGCGAGGTGCCCCTTTTCTTCCTTTTCTCAGCCGGTGAACCCTTCTGGCTAGAAGGAGCTAGCTGAGAGATACTAGTAGCAACGACTATTAACCTATTTTTCTGAGCGCTTGAGCGCACCAGCAGCAAGGGACAGCATGACCGTACTTGATGACATTATCCTTGGGGTCCGCCAGGACCTCGAAGCCCGCCGGGCCCTTCTGCCCCTAGAAGCCCTCAAGGAGCAGGCAGCAGCCCAGGCCCCGGCCCTCAAGGCCCTTGAAGCCCTAGGCGGTGAGAAAGAAAAACTCACCATCATTTCAGAAGTCAAGCGATCTTCCCCCTCTAAAGGTGCCCTATCAGACATCCCAGACCCAGCAGAGCTGGCTGCAGCCTACCAGGCTGGGGGAGCGTCAGCTATTTCTGTGCTGACCGAAGAACGCCGCTTCAAAGGCAGCCTAGCTGACCTTGATGCTGTGCGGGCTGCTGTGACGATCCCGGTTCTGCGCAAGGACTTCACCGTTGACGAATACCAGATCTGGGAGGCCAGGGCCCACGGGGCCGACCTGATCCTGCTGATCGTTGCCGCCCTTGATGATGCAACCCTGCGGCGTTTCTTAGACCTGACCCACCAGCTGGGCATGGAGGCCCTGGTTGAAACCCACACCCCTGAAGAGATTGAACGGGCCCGTGCCCTAGGCGCTCGCCTCATTGGGGTAAACGTTCGGAACCTTAAAACCCTGGAGGTTGATAACTCGACCTTCGGCAAGCTGGCCCCCCTGCTGCCTGAGGATACGGTCATTGTTGCCGAGTCTGGGGTAGCTGGCCCTGAGGATCTAGCCGCCTACGCCTCTGCCGGTGCCCAGGTTGTTCTTGTCGGTGAGGCCCTGGTCAAGGCTGGCGATCCTACCCAGACCCTCCAGGAATTCCTGGCTGCTGGTAACGAAGCCCGCCGGGCCTGGCTAGCTGACCGCTAAATCCACCTGCCCGGCCCTAACCCTCTTAGCCCCATAGAAGGGAAAAATTGTGACTGAAACCCTGGCTGACCAGTTCCTAGCCTCAGGTCAAAGCCTGAAAAACGCCCCCGGCCCCTACTTTGGCACCTACGGGGGCCGCTACATGGCTGAATCCCTGATCGCTGCCATGGATGAGCTTGAAGACACCTTTGAAAAGGCCAAGCTTGATCCTGACTTCATTGATGAATTCCGCCGTCTTTCGGCCGAATACTCCAACCGCCCCTCCCTGCTCACTGAGGTGCCCAGGCTTTCAGCTGAGGCTGGGGGAGTGCGCTTCTTCCTCAAGCGCGAAGACCTGAACCACACCGGCTCCCATAAGATTAATAACGTGATTGGTCAGGCCCTGCTGGCCAAGCGCATGGGTAAGACCCGCCTGATTGCCGAAACCGGTGCCGGCCAGCACGGTGTTGCTACCGCTACCGCAGCTGCCCTGTTCGGTATGGAGTGCGTTATCTACATGGGTGAAGAAGATACCGAACGGCAGGCCCTGAACGTGGCCCGTATGCAGCTGCTGGGAGCCACCGTCATTGCAGTTCAGACCGGTTCGCGCACCCTCAAAGACGCCATTAACGAGGCCCTGCGGGACTGGGTTGCTAACGTAGATACCACCCACTACCTGCTGGGTACTGCAGCTGGTGCCCACCCCTTCCCGGCCATGGTCCGCTACTTCCATGATGCTATTGGCAGTGAGGCCCGCCAGCAGTTCCTTGAGGCCACCGGCAGCCTGCCTACCGGGATTGCTGCCTGCGTGGGTGGCGGCTCTAACGCTATTGGCCTCTTCCACGCCTTCTTAGACGATGCCGACGTTAAGATCTACGGTTTTGAGGCCGGCGGGGACGGGATTGATACTGACCGGCACGCAGCCACTATTAGCCTGGGCCGCCCCGGTATGCTACACGGGGCTATCACCTACCTGATGCAGGATGAGGACGGCCAGACCATTGAATCCCACTCCATTTCAGCTGGCCTGGATTACCCCGGTGTTGGCCCTGAGCACGCCTACCTTGCTGATCTTGGCCGGGTTGACTACCAGGCTGTGACTGATACTGAGGCTATGGAGGCCCTGCGTCTGCTCTGCCGAACTGAGGGAATCATTCCGGCCCTAGAATCCTCCCACGCCTTAGCCGGTGCCCTGCGGGTTGCCCGCCAGTGGTCAGAGGAAGACCCAGCCACGGCGCATGAAAAGTCTATGATTGTTTGCCTCTCTGGCCGGGGGGATAAGGATATGGAGACCGCCCTGAAGTGGTTTGGCCTGGGTAAGGCTATCCCCTCAACGAGCCTGAACGTGGGTAATAAAGAAGCTGCAGCTGAATCAGCAGCAGAGAATGAAAGTAAGGGTGCCTAATGAGCCATATCGATTTTCTGGACGAAACCCGCTACTCGGTGCGTCAGGGGAACTTCCCTGCCCCTAACCCCAACTCTAAGCTGGCTGCCCGCCTTGCCGAGTGTAAGGCTGAAGGCCGCCCTGCCCTCATTGGCTACCTGCCGGTAGGCTACCCCAGCCTGGAAGAGTCTATTGAGGCTGCTATTGAGATGGGCAAGAACGGGGTCGATATTATCGAACTGGGCCTGCCCTATTCTGACCCGGTCATGGATGGACCTGTGATTCAGCGGGCTACGGTCGAAGCCCTTGAGAAGGGCTTCCGCACCGACCACCTTTTCCGGGCGGTGCGTGAAATTACCGAAGCTACCAATGCTGTGGTGCTGGTGATGACCTATTGGAATCCGGTTCTGCGCCGCGGGGTTGATCGCTTTGCCCAGGAGCTGGCAGCTGCTGGGGGTGCCGGTCTGATTACCCCCGACCTGGTGCCCGATGAGGCCGCTGACTGGTTTGAAGCCTCAGAAAAGCACGGCCTGGATCGGATCTTCCTGGCAGCTATTTCTTCTAGCCCTGAGCGCCTGGCCATGATTTCGAAGGCCTCAAGTGGTTTTGTTTACGCTGTTTCGGTCATGGGTGTTACCGGTGCCCGCTCCTCAGTCAATACTGCAGCTGAAACCCTGGTCGCTGACCTGCGGGCTGCTGGGGCTCCTGCGGCCTGTGTGGGTCTGGGTGTTTCTCAGCGGGAGCATGTTGAGGAAATCGCTGCCTATGCTGATGGGGTGATTGTGGGTACGGCCCTGGTCAAGGCCCTAGCTGAGGGCGGCCCGTCTGCCGTTGGTGCCCTCACCCGCCAGCTAGCTGGCCGCCAGTAGGGGATGCCCATGATAGCTACCGTCCTTGCCTCTATTCCTTCGCCGTCCATCTCCACTCTTGAGTTGGGTCGCCTGACCATCCACTTCTATGCCCTCTGCATTCTGGCGGGCATGATGGTCTGCCTCTGGTTGACCGGCCGCCGCTGGGCTGCCTGGGGTGAGGACCCTGACCGGGTCTGGGACGTTGCCCTGTGGGCCATTCCCTCGGGTATTATCGGTGCCCGCCTCTACCATGTGCTGATCACCGACCCTGGAACCTACTTTGCTGCTGGCGCTGACCCGCTTGATATCTTCAAGATTTGGGAGGGCGGCATTGGCATTATGGGCGCTATTTCGGTGGGCGGCCTGGGGGCCTGGTACGCCTGCCGCCGCTACGGTATTTCCCTGGCTAAGTTCGCTGACGCTGCTGCCCCTGGCATCATGATTGCCCAGGCTATGGGCCGCTGGGGTAACTGGTTTAACCAGGAGCTCTTTGGCAGACCCACCACCCTGCCCTGGGGCTTAGAGATTTCAGCCTCTTCCCCTAACTTCCCTGACCAGTACCCGGCAGGGACCCTCTTTCACCCCACCTTTCTCTATGAGTCCCTCTGGAACCTGCTGGGGGCGGCCCTGCTGATTGCCTTAGGTAGGCGGGGTGTCTTCCAGCTGGGCCAGGTTTTCTGGACCTATGTTATCTGGTACGGTTTTGGCCGCCTGATGATTGAGACCTTCCTGCGGATTGATACCGCTGAGATGCTGCTGGGGGTCCGTATTCATGTGTGGACCTCTGGGACTATTCTGCTGCTGGGTATCATCATGTTTGCGCTCATGGACATTCAGGCCCGCAGACGCGGGGAGCTGCCCGGCGCCTATATGGAAGGGGCTAGCTCAACTAGCTGAGCTAAACGGGCTGGCTGAGCTCATCGGGGTAACTAAGGGGCTGGTGCACCGTAACAGACTAGTAAAGATTTGAAAAATCTGGCGGTGACCGGCCCCTAGGCCCTAGGATTTAAGTGAGCCACAACTCTCTATCAGCTTGTTATTAAGGAGCTAGCTCATGGCCACCATGAAAGCCGTTGTTGTCTCTGACCGCCTAGACGGAACCGTTGATATTAAGGACGTCCCCGTGCCCGAAGTAGGCCACGGTCAGGTCCTTGCCAAGATTGAATACTCAGGTATCTGCCACACCGACCTGCACGTAGCTGCCAGCGACTTTGGCGAAAAGCCAGGCCGCATTCTGGGCCACGAAGGGGTAGGGGTCATCAGTGAAGTTGGCCCCGGTGTAGAACACCTGAAGGTGGGGGACAGGGTCTGCGTGCCCTGGTTCTTCAAGGGCTGCGGCTACTGTGAGTACTGCACCAGTGGCCGGGAAACCTTCTGCCGGTCCGTCATCAATGCCGGTTACACAGCAGATGGTGGCATGAGCGAATACACCCTGCTCTATGCTGACTACACTGTCAAGGTGCCCGATGCCCTTGACCCGGTTGAGGCTACCTCAATCACCTGCGCCGGTGTCACTACCTACAAGGCGGTCAAGGAATCTGGTGTGCGCCCCGGCCAGTGGATTGTCTGCTTTGGTGCAGGCGGCCTAGGCAACCTCTCGGTGCAGTACGCCAAGAACGTCTTTGGGGCCCAGGTTATTGCAGTTGACCTCAATGAAGATAAGCTGCTGCTGGCCAAGGACAGCGGTGCAGATGTGGTGATCAACGCTCGGAACGTTGAAGACGTTGTTGAAGAAATTAAGAACGTGACCGATGGGGTAGGGGCCCACGTTGCTGTTGTAACCGCAGTGGCTAAGGCCGCCTTCAACCAGGCAGTAGAATCAGTGCGGGCCGGTGGCACCGTTGTTGCCGTAGGCCTGCCCACTGAGTCTATGGACCTGAACATTCCCCGCCTGGTGCTAGACGGGATTAGGGTGCAGGGCTCCCTGGTGGGCACCCGCCAGGATCTAGCTGAAGCCTTTGAGTTCGGTGCCCAGGGCAGGGTCAAGCCGGTTGTGCAGCTGCGCCCGGTTGAGGATGCCCAGGCAATCTTTGATGAGATGCACGCCGGTCTGATTAACGGACGCATGGTGCTGGACTTTACCGGGGCAACCCAATAAGGCTGCCGCTACTCTTCTAGGGTGGGGCTCAGGTTTTCCTGGGCTCCACCTTTTTGCTTTCCCTTCGGCCCATAAGGGGGTGAATTTTGGCCAGCTCCAGCAGGATAATCTCATATTATGGGATTAAAGATTTCAGCTCTGTTTCAAAATGGGCACAGAAGGAGCTGGGAAAATTGCATAAATACGAAAAATATTCATTTCCTAATTTCCAAAATTCTTGCCTAAAAAGACCCATCAAGAGCAGAAGAGGCCCCAGATAAGAGGCCAAGAGGCCCTCAAAGGAGCCCAGAAGGGCAAGGGAGCAGAAACCTCAGCCTGCCAAAAGATGGAATAAATTTACAAACATGTAACGCAAAGACAGCACACTCAAACTACCGCTTGGCTCCAACCGGTGCATGTTCCGAATCAAGAAATACACCCAGGAGCCCCCTTCCACAGGCGTCCTGCCCATCCAGCAACCGCCTGGACACCTTCAACGCCACACCGATACCGGCAGTAGAGCCCAACGTAAGTAGGAACGGCCCATATGAGTCAGACACCTCTCAGCAGTGAACAGCCCACCGCTCAGACCTTCAGCCAAGACCCCCACACCCTGGCACACGCCCCCTCACCCTTCACAACCTTCGCCTCCATCCCCTCAGCTACCGGCCTCTACAACCCAGAGAACGAAAAGGACGCCTGCGGCCTGGCCATGGTAGCCACCCTGCGCGGCACCCCCGGCCACGATATCGTAGACCAGGCCCTGACCGCCCTACGCCGCCTAGAACACCGCGGAGCAGTCGGCGCCGATGAAGGAACCGGCGATGGCGCTGGCATCCTCCTCCAAATCCCCGATGACTTCCTGCGGCAGGTTGTAGACTTCGACCTACCCGAAGTCGGCAAATACGCTGTAGGCACCGCCTACCTGCCCACCGGCGGCCAGCAGACCGAAGAACTCAAAGAAGGCCTCAGCCAGATCGCCCAGGCAGAAGGCCTCAAGGTCCTCGGCTGGCGGGACCTACCCATCCGGGCTGACATCGTAGGCAAGGCCGCCCGAGAGGTCATGCCCCACTTTGTACAAATGTTCATTGCAGAAGCCTCTGGCGAAGACCTAGATGCCGTCAACGCCCCCTTCACCGGCCATATCCCCCTGATCAACCTCGATGAAGACTCAGAACGCCGCCAGCTGGACCAGAAGGCCTTCAGGGTTCGCAAGCGGGCCCAACACAAGCTGGGAATCTACTTCCCCTCCTTCTCCTCCCGCACCATCGTCTACAAGGGCATGCTAACCACCGCCCAGCTAGAACCCTTCTACCCGGACCTTTCTGACCCCCGCTTTGCCAGCAAGCTGGCCATCGTCCACTCCCGCTTCTCAACCAACACCTTCCCCTCCTGGCCCCTAGCCCAGCCCTTCCGCACCATCGCCCACAACGGTGAAATCAACACCGTCAAGGGCAACCGCAACTGGATGAGGGCCCGCCAGTCCCAGCTCAAGTCCCCCGTTCTAGGCCGCAACCCAGAAGAGCTCTTCCCCATCTGCTCCATCGGTGCCTCAGACTCCCAAAGCTTCGATGAGGTAGCCGAACTGCTCATGCTCTCAGGCCGCTCCGCAGCCCAGGTACTGATGATGATGGTCCCCGAAGCCTGGGAAAACCACGAGACCATGGACGAAAACCGCCGGGCCTTCTACCGCTACCACTCCTCCCTCATGGAGCCCTGGGACGGGCCCGCCGCCATTGCCTTCACCGACGGCGATAACGTTGGCTCCGTCCTTGACCGCAACGGCCTGCGCCCCGGCCGCTACTGGGTCACCGACGACGGCCTGGTTGTACTCGCCTCAGAAGTAGGCGTTGTAGACATCCCCGAAGAAAAAATCATCGAAAAGGGCCGCGTCTCACCCGGCAAAATGTTCTATGTCGACACCCAGGCAGGCCGCCTAGTGCCCGATGAAGAAGTAAAGGCAAAGGTCGCAGCCGAACAACCCTGGAAGCAGTGGGCCGACGAGAACATCGTCAACCTAGCAGACCTGCCCGACCGCGAACACATCCGCGCCTCCCGCAAGTCCATCCTCAAGCGCCAGCAGACCTTCGGCTACACCGAAGAAGAACTCCGCAAGATCTTAGCCCCCATGGCTAAGACCGGGGCCGAACCCATCTACGCCATGGGCACCGACAGTCCCATCGCCGTACTCTCCACCCGCCACCGCCTGCTCTTTGACTACTTCGTCCAGTCCTTCGCCCAGGTCACCAACCCGCCCCTGGACTCCATCCGTGAAGAACTAGTCACCAGCCTCAAAACCTCCATTGGGGCCGATGGCAACCTGCTCCGTCAGGGCCGGGTCAAAGTACAGCACGTAGAACTAGACTTTCCCGTCATTAACAACGATGAGCTCGATAAAATCGCCCACATCGAAGATGAAGACGGCATGCCAGCAGCCCTCAAAGTCTCTGGCCTCTACCCAGCCCACGGGGGAGAAGCTGCCCTTCGGGCCCGCATTGCAGAAATCTGCGAAAAGGTATCAGCTGCCGTCGAACGTGGAGTCCAGTTCCTGATCCTCTCAGACCGCAACTCCAACGGCGCCTGGGCGCCCATCCCCTCCCTGCTGCTGACCAGCGCCGTCCACCACCACCTGTTGCGCTCAGCAACCCGCACCAAGGTAGCCCTGATCGTTGAAGCCGGTGACGTGCGCGAAGTTCACCATGTTGCCACCCTCATCGGCTACGGAGCCTCAGCAGTCAACCCCTACCTGGCCATGGAATCAGTAGAAGAACTGGTTGCCCAGGGCGAAGTGACCGGCGTGACCGAATCCGAGGCCGTCTACAACCTGATCAAGGCCCTCGGCAAGGGCCTGCAAAAGATCATGTCTAAGATGGGTATCTCAACAGTATCCTCCTACTGCGGCGCCCAAACCTTCGAAGCCCTAGGCCTATCCCAGCAGCTGGTAGACCAGTACTTCACCGGCACCCACTCCCAGATGGGCGGAGTTGACCTAGACGTGATCGAAGCTGAAATCCGCAAGCGCCACCACGATGCCTACCCCGATGACGGTGTCTCCGTACCCCACCGGGCCCTAGAAACCGGCGGCGAATACGACTGGCGCCGAGAAGGCCCACCCCACCTCTTCAACCCCCAGACCATCTTCCGCCTACAGCACTCCACCAAGACCCGCCGCTACGACATCTTCAAGTCCTACACCAAGCTAGTAGACGACCAGGCCAAGGACCTGATGACCCTACGCGGCCTCTTCACCTTCACCGAAGACCGCACCCCCATCCCCATCGACCAGGTAGAACCGGTCAGTGAAATCGTCAAGCGCTTCTCCACCGGGGCCATGAGCTACGGCTCCATCTCCAAGGAAGCCCACGAAACCCTCGCCATCGCCATGAACCGGCTAGGGGCAAAATCCAACACCGGTGAAGGCGGCGAAGACATCGACCGCCTGCTGGACCCTGAGCGCCGCTCAGCGATCAAACAGGTCGCCTCAGGCCGCTTCGGAGTCACCTCCCTCTACCTGACCAAGGCTGACGATATTCAAATCAAGATGGCCCAGGGCGCAAAGCCCGGTGAGGGCGGGCAGCTCATGGCAGCCAAGGTCTACCCCTGGGTAGCGAAAACCCGCCACTCCACCCCCGGTGTCTCCCTGATCTCACCGCCGCCCCACCACGACATCTACTCCATCGAGGACCTAGCCCAGCTAATCTACGACTGCAAGCGGGCCAACCCCTCAGCCCGAATCCACGTCAAACTGGTCTCTGAAATCGGCATTGGCACCGTAGCAGCAGGCGTCACCAAGGCCAAGGCCGACGTTGTGCTCATCTCAGGCCACGACGGCGGCACCGGCGCAGCCCCCCTCAACTCCCTCAAGCACGCAGGTGCCCCCTGGGAACTGGGCCTAGCTGAAGCCCAGCAGACCCTGATGATCAACGGCCTGCGCGACCGAGTAGTGGTACAGGCTGACGGCCAGCTCAAGACCGGCCGCGACGTCATTATCGCCGCCCTGTTAGGAGCCGAAGAATACGGCTTTGCCACCGCCCCCCTGGTCGTTGAAGGCTGCATCATGATGCGCAAGTGCCACCTAGATACCTGCCCAGTAGGCGTTGCCACCCAGAACCCAGACCTGCGGGCCCGCTTCACCGGCCAGGCCGAGCACGTCGTCAACTTCTTCGAATTCATCGCAGAAGAGGTGCGCGAATACCTAGCCCAGCTAGGCTTCCGCAGCCTGGATGAGGCCATCGGCCACGCCGAAGTACTCGACATGTCCCAGGCCATTGACCACTGGAAGGCAAGCGGACTAGACCTTTCAAAGGTCCTCACCTCAACCGCCGTTGACTACCAGGGCCAGGGCATCCGCCACCTCAAGGACCAGGACCACGAACTGGACCAGCACATTGATAACAGCTTCATTGCAGCAGCCCAAGAAACCCTGAGCGCTCGCACTCCGGTCAGCGTTAGTGCCCAGGTGGTCAATACCGACCGCTCCATCGGCACCATGCTGGGGCATACTGTAACGAAGACCTTCGGCATTGAGCTGCTAGATCATAACTCCATCACCCTTAACCTGACCGGCCAGGCCGGCCAGTCACTGGGGGCCTTCCTGCCCCAGGGGATTACCATCCGCCTGACCGGCGACTCCAACGACTATGTGGGTAAGGGCCTTTCTGGTGGCCGAATCATTCTGGCCCCCGACCCGGCCGCCCCCCTGGTCGCTGAAGAGAATGTGGTTGCCGGTAACGTGATCGGCTACGGGGCCACCAGTGGTGAAATGTTC
>JAXDRN010000025.1:0-8038 GCA_034090985.1 Rothia sp. (in: high G+C Gram-positive bacteria)
GTTGGGGCACCCAACCCGCGATCCGCACGGCGACCCGATCCCCTCCCCCACGGGTGAGGTAGAGTCCATTGCCCCGCATACCCTTCTTGATTGTTCGCCGAAGGACAGGGTGCTGGTAGAGCGTATTTCGGACGACGACCCGCAGCTGCTGCGGTTCTTTGCGGGGCACGGTATTGCTCCGGGAACACGTCTGGCAGTTACCGCCGCTGACGACGCAGAGGAGGGGCAGAACGCCGCCGTGAACCTGGTTCTACCCAGCGGCGCCACACTCCCCCTGGACGCGAGCGCAGCTGCCGCCGTGTACGTCTCCTACCTCTAAATCTGCCGCAAGGCTTATCGGGTCAGCGCCGTAAACGCCACCACGTTAACCCCGTCTGGGCGCCGGTAGGACAGGCCGCCGCCCGTCAGCACGATAAGCTCCGGGGCGTACTCGTATTTCTCTAGCTCTAACTGATCCCTGAAGGCTTTGAGGGAGGCGGCTGCTTTTTCCACCGTTTCTTCGCGGGAACCCAGCTTAATTTCAACCAGTGCCCACCTGCCATCGTGCCGTTCTAGCACAGCGTCCACTTCTTTACCAGCAGAGTCTCGTGCGTGAGCTACAGTGCCCTGACCTCCCATCAAAACAGCGAGGTCGTGCACAACCTGGGACTCAAAGAGCTGGCCCGCAAAGTCCAGGTCCTGCAATACCTTCTGAGGTGTGGCCCCCAGGGCGGCGACTGCCAGAGCAGGGTCGGCCATATGACGTTTGGGGGAGTTCCGCAGGGTCGCTTTAGACCTCAGGTGGGCAGACCATGCGGGTTGTTCGACCTGAATAAAAATGCGAGAGAGCGCAGCGATATAGTCAGTGGCTGTATCTCTATTGATTCCTGCGTCTTGCGCCAGCGTAGAAAATTTGAGTTCAGTGCCAACGCCCCTACCCAGGGATCTCAGCAAACGCCGCACCTGGGCAGGGTCACGGCGCACCCCGTCAGGTGTGCGGATATCTACGTCGGCAACGGTTGATACATAGTCCCGAAGGTTCTCTAAAGCCGCATCTAGGGGTAAGTGAATAAAGGCGGGCCAGCCGCCCCTGCACATGCGGTCTACAAGTTCGCTGATGCTCACGTCCGGGGCTGCGGCCCGTGGAGCCTGCCCCTCCAGCAGTTGCCCTAAGGATACCTGGCGCGTTGACTCTCCCGATTCGGCAAGAGACATGGTGCTCATCTGTAGACGGGCAAAACGCCCCGCTCCGGTATGCCGGGCGGCAGTTTCTCCGGGTGCGGTAGATCCGGTGAGAATGTAGCCTCCGGTTAATTTTCGGTCATCAATATCGCGACGCACAACGTCCCACATCACCGGGTGAAGCTGCCACTCGTCTAGGAGCCGGGGCTGTTCCCCGAGCAAGAGCAGCGAAGGGTCGATTTCCACGGTCTGGGCTACCTGGGGGTCTACGTCCAAACGAACCTGGCTCTGAGCTACCTGCAGGGCTGTCTCTGTCTTGCCGCAGCCCTTAGGCCCCTCAATCAGCACAGCTCCGGCCCGCTTCAAGGCACGAGTCAGAGTTTCGTCAGCAAACCTTTGAATGTACTGTCCGGGCACGCCTATACCCCTATTCCGCACTTTGCAACAATTTCATTGGGCAGTTTAGAGATATTTTATTCCACACTTTGTGATTAATCTATTCCGCACTTTGATGAAGCCCTGTTGGGCAGTTTAGAGGTATTCCTTTCAGCTCTTTGCCTAGCCCTGCCCGGCCTCCACTGCCCGCCGGGCCCGGGCAGTAGCCAGCAGGCCATGGCGGGGAGCAAAAAGGTAGGCCAGGCCAAAAAGGACACCCAGGGCCAGCACCACGGTACCGCCAGCTGAGACATCAAACAGGTAAGCCAGGAAGAAGCCGACCAGGGCCGCCAGCAGGGATACCGCCGATGAAATCAGCAGCATGGGCGTGAAGCGGTCAGTCAGCAGGCGGGCTGTTGCCCCGGGTATCACCAGCAGGGCTACCACCAGCACAACGCCCACAATCTGCAGGGCCAGCACCGAAGTCAGGGCAAGGGCAACCAGCAGCAGGCCAGAAAGCAGCCGGGGGTTAAGCCCAATCGCGTGGGTATAGCCAGGGTCGAAGGCGTAAAGCACCAGGTCACGGCGCTTAAGGAGCAACACAGCAACAACCAGCAGGGCCAGTAGACCAATCTGCCAAACATCTGCCCAGGCTACGCCCAGCACGTTACCGAAAATTACCGAATGCAGATCAACCTGGGAAGGGAAGGCTGAGAGCAGCACCAGCCCCAGGGCAAACATGACGGTAAAGACGATGCCAATAGCGGCATCCTCCCGCACCCGCCTGCGGGCGGCAACCGAACCAATCAGGGCAACGGCCACCAGGGCAGCCAGCAGGGCCCCCAGGGCGAAGGGGGCACCAAGAATATAGGCCAGAGCCACACCCGGTAGTACCGCGTGAGAGATACCGTCCCCCATCAGGGACCAGCCCATAAGAACCAGCCAGCAGGAGAGCAGGGCACAGACTAAAGCCGCCAGTACAGTCACCAGCAGGCCCCGCTGCATAAAACCGTAGGTCAGCGGTTCAATAAAGAGTTCGTACATTACTTTCCCCCTGTCAACGGGTTCATTCCGAAGGCTCGCACCAGGTTCTCTGGAGCCAGGACGGTAGCCGGGTCACCGGTCAGCAGCACCTTATTGCGCAGCAAAACGGCAGTATCAGCCAAGTCTGCTAAGTTGGCAAGATCATGGGTTGAGATGAGAATACCGGCCCCGTCAGCCCGCAGTTCCTTGAAGAGCTGCACCAGCATGGCTTCACTCTTCTTATCAACCCCGGCGAAGGGCTCATCCAGCAGGAGCAGGCGGGCCCCCTGGGCTAGGCCGCGAGCCACAAAGGCCCGCTTGCGCTGGCCACCAGAGAGATTACCAATCTGCCGGTTGGCCAGGTCAATCAACCCGGTCCTTTCCAAGGCCATATCCACAGCAGCCCGGTCACTTGCACCCAGCCGCCGGGTAAAGCCCAGACGGCCGTAGCGGCCCTGGCTGACCACATCGCGCACCGAAACCGGGAAGCTAAAATCAATCTCCTCCTTCTGCGGTACATAGCTCACGACCCCCTGACGGCGGGCCTGACGCGGGGATCCACCGGCGATCTGCACCCTGCCCGAGGCAGGCACCACGCCCATAATGGCCTTAAAGAGGGTGGACTTGCCTGAGCCATTCATACCAAGGAGCCCACAAATACTAGCCGGGGCAACCTGCAAGGAAGCCCCGCTCAGGGCCTGCACTGCGTTGGCGCCAGGTGCCCCGTAGCTAACGGTCACATCGGTCACTCTCAGAAGAGGCTGAGTGGGAATCATGCTTATCCTTCTTCGCCCAGGTGTTCAGAAATCAGAGCGATATCGTAGCGGAGCAGGTCAAGGTAGGTGGGTACGGGCCCCTCTGCACCCGACAGGGAATCAACGTAAAGGGCCCCAGCGTAGCGGGCTCCTGTGTCGGTAGCAATTTGCTCCATGGTTCTGCTAGGTACGGTAGATTCGCAGAAAACCGCAGGAACAGCGCTATTTTCTACCCGGTCGGAAAGCTCCATCATGCGGCGGGCACCGGTTTCTCCATCAGAGTTCACAGCCCAAAGGTAGGCTTCATCGAGCCCGGCATCGGCGGCCAGGTAAGAGAAGGCACCCTCACAGGTCACCAGCAGCCGCTGACTCTCAGGTAGGTCAGAGAGGGCCCCAGTCAGTTCAGTCTGCAAGCTAGCCAGCTCCCGCTTATAGGCTTCAGCATTGGCCCGGTAGTCAGCGGCATGGGCCGGGTCAAGGTCGGCCAGGGCGCTAGCGATGTTATCCAGGTAGGTCTGGGCAGCGATCGGGCTCATCCAGGCGTGAGGGTTAGGGTAGCCTTCCCCCTCCCCTTCCGCAATGCTCAGGGGCCTGATCCCCGCGCTGACGGTGACCGCCGGGGCATCAGCGTCCTGCAGGAACTGATCCAGCCAGGCCTCTAGGTTAAGGCCATTGGCTAGAATCAGGTCAGCATCCGCCGCCTTACGCACATCTGATGGGGTGGGCTCATAGCCGTGAATCTCAGCCCCGGCCTTGGTCAAAGACTCCACCTGAACATGCTCCCCGCCCACCACCTGGGCCATGTCAGCTAGCACGGTGAAGGTGGCAAGCACCAGGGGCTTACCCCCACCCGAGGCGGCCGGCTGATCGCTAGCCTGCTGGAGAGCAGCTTGCCCGCTGCCACTTGGGGCGCAGGCAGAAAGGAGGCCCACTAGCAGCACCAGCAGGCAGGCCAGCAGGGCGCAAGAACGCTTGAGCATGAAAGACTCCTTCCTGGATCAGGCTTAAAAACAGAAGGTACCACCTACCCCGGTTATAGCCACACGCTAGGTGGTTTTCTCAGAGCCAGATGGTACCTTACAGGCTTAGGCGGCTAGGGGAATGACCTCAAGGCCGCCCATGTAGGGGCGCAGGGCCTCGGGGATTCGCACGGAACCATCCGCCTGCTGGTGGGTTTCAAGAATAGCAACCAGCCAGCGGGTAGTAGCCAGGGTTCCATTGAGGGTGGCAACGGTGCGGGTGCCGCCCTTCTTAGTCTTACCGTCTGCGGTAACGGTATCAGGCATACGCTCACGCACGTTCAGGCGGCGGGCCTGGTAGGTGGTGCAGTTAGAGGTTGAGGTCAGCTCGCGGAAGGCACCCTGGGTAGGCACCCAGGCTTCGCAGTCGAACTTGCGGGCAGCAGAAGAGCCCAAATCACCTGCGGCGGTATCAATCACCCGGTAAGCGAGCTCGCACTTGGCCAGCATCTCTTCTTCCCAGGCCAGCATCTTAGCGTGCATCTCTTCAGCCTGCTCTACCGGGCAGTAGACAAACATTTCAGCCTTGTTGAACTGGTGCACACGAATAATGCCGCGGGTATCCTTACCTGCCGAACCGGCTTCGCGGCGGTAACAGGAAGACCAGCCCAGGTACTTCTTGGGCCCCTTCTCAAAATCAATGATCTCATCTGCATGGTAGCCGGCAATAGCAACCTCAGAGGTACCCACCAGGTAAAGGTCATCACGCTCCAGGCGGTAGATTTCATCATCATGCTCTACGTTAAAGCCGGTGCCGTTCATGGTTTCGGGGCGCACCAGGGTAGGGGTGGTGAGCATGGTAAAGCCGTTGGCGGTGGCCTGATCAAGGGCCATCCACATCAGGGCCTGCTCCAGGCGGGCTACATGGCCCTTGAGGAAGTAAAAGCGGGAGCCAGATACCTTAGCGCCACGAACCATGTCGATACCGTCCACCAGCTCACCGATTTCCAGGTGATCACGGGGCTCAAAACCATCAGCCTCAAAGTTGCGGGGCTCACCTACCTGCTTAATCACCACATAGTCGTCTTCACCACCGGCAGGGATACCCTCAATAATCAAGTTGCCGATACCAGAGACAAGTTCCTCCAGGCGGGTAGCAGAAGCATCAGCAGCGGCCTTAGCCTCTGAGACCTTCTGGGAAAGTTCCTTAACCTCAGCGAGCAGGGCCTGCTTTTCTTCCTTGGCAGCCTTGCCGATTTTCTTAGAGAAAATGTTCTGCTCTGCCCGCAGCTTCTCAAACTCGTTAATGGAGGTGCGGCGGGTAGCATCCGCTTCAAGAATCTGGTCAATAACGGTTTCGTCAGCGCCGCGAGCGCGCTGGGAGGCGCGGAAGGCATCAGGGTTTTCACGCAGAAGGTTAATGTCAATCATGCCTCTAAATTTACCGTAGTTAGGGGCCTGATGGAGGACCATAAGCTCCCGGTAGCTAGCAGCAGGCCCAGATTTTTTCTGAGACCGGGCCCCAGCCTAGGCCCAAGGGACAGAAAGGCAGGCCCTTTCAGTATGCTGGTTCTATGGTCTCACGCTCTTTTCTTACCGGCTCCCTTCTAGCTGCAGCAGGCATCGGCACAACCAGCGCCCTGATTCTGATGCGCAGGGCCCGCCGGGCCCGGCCAGACCTCTTCCCGGCCTATAACCCCCTGCACCGGCGACTAGATCCCGGCCAGCCCCAGCAGGTTGCCGTGATCTACAACCCCTCAAAGGCCAGGGCTGAATGGGCCAACCGGATCATCACCGCAGAACTAGGCTTTGCCAACTGGCCTAAGGCCCGCTTCTACGAAACTGAAATCCAAGACCCAGGCAGCGGCATGGCCAAGCAGGCCCTAGCTGACGGGGCCAACCTTGTTCTAGCTGTTGGCGGGGACGGCACCATCAGGGCAGTAGCCAACGGGCTAGCCGGCAGCGGAATCCCCCTGGGGCTAGTACCCCTAGGAACCGGCAACCTTCTGGCCCGCAACCTTGATTTGAACGTTGCTGACCTTCACGCCTGCATCAACATAGCCCTACACGGAAGGCCGCGGGCCATCGACATGATCCAGCTCCGCCTCAAGGACCCGCAGGCCCTAGAACCAATCAACTACCTGGTGATGGGAGGGGCCGGCTTTGACGCACAAATCATGACCGACACCCGGGAAGACCTCAAGGCTAAAATTGGCTGGCTGGCCTACTTTGAAGCCAGCAGCAGGCACATGTTTACCCGCCGCCGGCCAGCAGATATCTCTGTAGACGGCGGGCCGGTCTTCCGCCGAAAGATTCGCACAGTGCTAGTGGCCAACTGCGGAAAAATTCAAGGCGGAGTGAACCTCACCTCTGTAGCTGAGCTTTCAGACGGGCAGCTTGAGGTGGTTGTGCTCACCCCCCGAACCCTGCTCAGCTGGCTTCGCATGACAGCCCAGTTCCTGCTCCGTAAACCCAAGGTCCGCCGGCCAGTCGTAGAGCACTTTGTAGGCAAGCAGGTGCAGGTTAGCTTCCCCCACAACCAGCTACCTGTTGAGGTTGACGGGGACGTCCTCGGCGAAAGCAGGGGCTTTGAAGCCCAGGTTCTGCCCGGGGTACTGAAAGTCAACACCTACCCTGATGACCTGCAGATTCGCTCCCTAAGCGATTTTATGGGCGCCAAGGAGGAACTCGTAGAGCAGCAGGTACGCTGGTGGCAGAGGCTCCTGCGGCTCTAGATATGGTGCTTGAGCCCCTCGGGTCGGGGTGAAATATACGCACTTTCTAGATAAACGGGCCTTATCTGTATATAATTGGTATCAATCGTTCAGCCCGCCTTCCGCAGTGAAGTGTGGGCTGGATTTCTACTTCCCCCTTCACCAGGTCGTGGAGTGTTCAATGACGTCACCGCATAAACCGCCCACATCTATTGAGCAGCAGATTGCCCTGCTCCGTGAACGAGGCATGGATATCAATGAAGCTGAGGCTCAGCAATGGCTATCAACTGTTGGGTACTACAGACTAAGCGGGTACTGGTACACCCGCAGAACGCTAAGCGACCCACCTCTTTCGATGGGAAATCCACCCCGTCCCGTGCGTACGGACACCTTCGCGCCGGGAACCCGGTTTACCGAGATTACCGCTCTTTATGAGTTTGACCGGAAGCTACGCACTCAAGTACACGACGGTATTGAGCGGGTTGAGATTGCCCTGCGCACATCTTTAGCAGATATCATCAGCAGCACTGGGGCGCTCGCCTTATACGATAGGGATAATTTTCGGGTGACCCGGGGCAAAGAATACGAGCACTACCAGATCATTAGCACTATTACCTCAAGAGTAAATCGTGCATTAGGGTCACGAGATAGCTCTCATATTAAGCACAATGTGGAGAAATACGGGGTTCAATTAGCGCCCTGGGTTGTTATGGACGTGCTGGATTTCTCGGACCTTTCTAAGCTGTTCAATCTGTTGAGAACCCCAGATCAGAACGAGGTTGCTGGCCGAATTGGCATAGATGTTAGAAATCTGGGGCTCAGTAGAGGAGAGGCCAAAGGCCTTTCACCTAATCACCCCTTTGCAGCTGCTCTGCGTCAGCTGACCCTGCTACGGAATAAGTCTGCCCATCACGCCAGAATATGGAACTGCACCTTATCTCCTATGGGTACTGGTATTTTATCCAGTGTTAGCGGTTTAGAATCTCTCTCGCATCTGCCTCTCCCACCGGGGCAGGAGGGCACTCCAAGGCAGCAGAGCGAAAAAATTTAC
>JAXDRN010000026.1:0-3061 GCA_034090985.1 Rothia sp. (in: high G+C Gram-positive bacteria)
CTGGAAATTAACATCATGCTGCACGAGCGCGGGGCTGGAACTACCTGGGCTCGGACCGTTGCAGTGGGTGATAGTGCGCATTTTCTGGGGGCGAAGTCGGGCTATTCCATCAGTGACGACTACGATTTTTACCTGCTGGCCGGGGATGAAACCGGCCTGCCCGGCATGGCCCGCTGGCTTGAGAGCCTGCCCGTAAGTGCCCGGGGTGCGGCCTTTATCGAGGTGCCCGGGCCGGAGTCTCGGCAGGAGCTTACCTTACCCGAGGGTTTTGAGCTGGTTTGGGTGGATTCTACACGGCGCGGGGCCCTGGCTGAGGCTGTGCTGGCCTACCCCCTGCCGGAGGGGTCTATCTGCACCTGGCTGGCTGGCGAGTCTGGTTCTATTCATCCCTTGCGGGTTTGGGCGCGGCGACAGCTGGGTGTACCTAAGGGCCACGGCTACGCTAAGGGGTATTGGAAGCTGAAGTAGTTTGGGGACGGATTGTCAGTAAAAGAACTGGAATTTTAGGGTATCTTAAATAAAAACTTAGGCCAACCTAAACTTGGAGTTTTACTGATGACCCTTTCCCGTGCAACCTTCCTTAAGCTGACCGCCGCTGGCGCCCTCACCGGCCTTCTTTCTGCCTGCTCAACCGGCTCTTCTAACTCCCAGCAGTCAGGGTCTTCTGCCAGCGGCGGCAGCTACACCGTTGAACATGCCTTTGGTAGCAGCACCTTCAGCAGCGTCCCCCAGAAGGTTGCCGTCGTTCAGCCCTGGAAAAATCCTGACGTTCTTCTTGCCCTGGGCCTTGTCCCAGCAGGCACCCCCTACGTCAGCTGGGGCGAGAACGCCAACCGCTCCACCGACTGGTTCGACGCCAAACTCGCCGAGCTAGGTGGTGAAGAGCCCACCCGCTACGACGAAACTGACGGCCCCAACTACGAAGCCCTTGCCACCTTAGAACCTGATGCCATTTTCTCCCCCTACGGCGACATGACCCAGGAGGTCTACGACAAGCTCTCCGGCATCGCCCCCGTAATCCCCGCCCCGGTTGGGGTAGGAGCCTACGAGACCAGCTGGCAGCAGTGCCTTGAGATGGCAGGGAAGATGCTCCAGCGGGAGGACGACGCCACCGCCGTCATCACAGAGGTTGAAGGGAAGCTCGCAGAAGCAGTTGCAGCCTACCCCAACCTCAAGGGAGCTAGCTTCATTGCTGGCTACTTCGACACCGCAGCTAACACCTTCGGGGCCTACACCTCCGAAGACTCCCGCCCCCAGTTCTTCTCATCCATCGGCATGGTCAATGCCCCCTATATTGCCGAGCATGAGGGGGAAGCTACCGGGGTCTTCCTCAATATCTCCCCTGAGGTCCTGGACGAAGTCGAATGCGACGTCCTCTGGGCCTGGGCAAACTCATCAGAGGACATTGAGGCCATTCGGGGCAATGAACTCTTTGCCAATATGCCTGCCCTGAAGAACAATGCCGCCCTCTTTGATACAGACAAGCACAAGGGCCTGGCGCTCTCAGCGGCTTCCCCCCTCTCCTTGCCCTGGGTTCTGGAATCCTCTGACCTGTTGAGTGAGCTATCTACCGCAGTTGAGAACACAAAGGCCACTACGGCTTAAGCCTGAAAGCCCCCTAGACTAGGTGGGCGGTAGCGATCTTTTCACCCAGGACGCGGACGTAGGGGCTCGGGTTGGCCAGGGATTCTTCCAGGCTTGCCCGGGTGTCGCCCACCACCGAGTAGACAGCTGTGAACCCGGCGTCACGGGCTTGGCCGGTGGAGAGTTCGCTAATTCCACAGACGGCGATCACCGGCAGGTTGCGGGCGGAGGCTTCTGCCGCAACCCCTGCCGGGCCCTTGCCCTGGAGGGTTTGTTCGTCGAATTTTCCTTCGCCGGTGATCACAAGATCAGCGCCTTCTAGGGCCCGGTGGAAGCCGGTGAGCTCAAAACAGACCTCAACGCCGGGGCGCATGGTGGCCCCGAGTACCGACAGGCAGGCAAAACCCAGGCCACCGGCAGCACCCGCCCCGGGGGCGGTAGCAAATGTTCCACGTGAAACATTGAGGGCTTCTTCTACTGCATCGGCTAGTTTTTGCAGGTTCTGGTCAAGTTGGGGAACCTGCTCTTTGCTTGCCCCCTTCTGGGGCCCGTAGACCGCAGCGGCACCCGAGGGGCCGCACAGCGGGTTGGTCACATCGCTGGCCATGATAATTTCTACCCCGGCCAGACGCTCATCGAGCCCGGTCAGATCAACTGAAGCCAGCTGCCCTAGCGCCCCGCCGCCGGGAGCAAGCTCGCGCCCTGCGGCGTCCTGAAGTTTCACACCGAGCGCCTGCATAAGGCCCGCTCCCCCATCGGTGCTGGCCGACCCACCCAGGCCGATCACGAGGGTCCGCGCACCCGCGCCCACCGCGTGCAGAATCAGCTCACCGGCGCCGAAGGAAGTGGCCCGCCAGGTATCCAGCTGCTCCTCGCACAGGCGGGCAATACCGCCCGCTTCAGCAATTTCAAGGACGGCCGTGCGTTCAGTTGGCGAGTAGGCGTAGCGGGCGGTCACCGGCTGACCGGCAAAGGGGCCTGTAACGGTACACATGACCTCGCTGTAGCCAGCGGCCAGGGCGGCATCTACAGTGCCGTCACCGCCGTCCGCTATGGGGCAGGTGATGAGCTCACACCCGGCAGCCCCCTCTAACCCGGCAGCGAGTGCCTCAGTGAGCTGGGCACCGGTGAGCGTGCCCTTGAACTTATCGACAGCGATTAAAACCTTCATGGGTCTATTATGTGCCTATCTCTCTAAGAAGTGACTTTCAGCCCCACAATACCTGCCACAATCATGAGCAGGAAGAGCACCTTAAGCAGGGAAACAGGCTCGGTACCGGTCGCCATGGCGTAGAGGACGGTGACGGTTGCGCCAATCCCCACCCACACAGCATAAGCGGTGCCAGTAGGCAGCTCCCGCATGGCATAGGCCAGGCCCACCATGCTCAGCAGCAGACCCCCAATAAAGACCAGGGTGGGCGTCAAGCGGGTCAGACCCTCGGACCTGCCCAGGGCCGTTGCCCACACCGCCTCAAAG
>JAXDRN010000027.1:0-21480 GCA_034090985.1 Rothia sp. (in: high G+C Gram-positive bacteria)
CCCCTACGGCCAGCTTTCCTTCAGCGGGGAGCGCCGCCGCTCCCTCTATTCTCTGGATCCTGAGAACGTGCTCTATCTGGGCTCCTTCTCGAAGGTTTTCTCGCCCGGCGTGCGCGTGGGCTGGATGGTTGCCCCCTTCCGGGTGCGTAAGTTCCTGCAGATTGCGGGCGAGGCCGTAACCATCTGCCCGTCGGTGCTCTCACAGCGCCTGGTGCTGGGCTTCATGAGTGAGGGCCTTTGGGAGTCCCACACCCGCGCCACCGCCGCCCTCTATGAGGCCCGCTGCAAGGCCGTGCTGGCCGCCTGCGAGAAGTACATGCCCGAAGGCACCACCTGGACGGTGCCCGAGGGTGGCTTCTTCACCTGGCTGACCCTGCCCGCTGCTGGCAAGTATGAGGATGCGACGGACGCCCTGGCCCCCGCGATCGAGGCCGGTGTGGTTTTCATTCCCGGCTCGGCCTTCTACGAGCCGGTGGTGGGTTCAGATGGTGTTTCGCGAAACCCCGGCGCTAACCAGCTGCGTATCGCCTTTTCAGCCATCGAGCCGGACGCCCTGACTGAGGGTGTGAGGCGGTTGGCTGAGGTCATCGGGAGCGAGCGTGCGAGCTCCTAAGAGATGACCGAAGCGGGTGGGGCGGTGTGGCCGGAGAACCTGTCAAAAGATTGAACATGTGACCTGGATCTGTCAAAAAATCCCGAAATTTTTGACATATCAGCGGTTTTTGAGGCTTATATGTCAAAAAATGGGTAGATTTTGAACATGACCTGGTCTGCTGATGAACCCTACGACGCTACCGCCTTTTGAATGGGGTGACCCGCCAGACCGCAACCAAGTACCTGGGGGAGCTCGTCTTGGCCGGGGTGCTGCGGGAAGAAAAAGTTGGACGAGAGAAGCTCTTCGTGAATGAAGGGCTGATGGGTCTGCGCGGAATGATAGGGGAGATGTACATTGAAATGTGCAAAACCATGAGGCTTATTCATAAGGGTAGGTGAAGCAGGTTCACAGCGAAGCTGCTGGCTCGGGGCTGGCGTGAATCGCCTTGTGAGCGAAGCGAACCAGGCGAGAGGGTCGGCTGCGAGCGTGAGCCTGCGGAACCCCTTATGAATAAGCTTCATGGAATGGACATTAGAACATCTCAATGAGACCCTGAACCGGCTCAGAACCTATGGTTCCGAAGAACCCCGCCTCGAAATTAAAAAGGCAAGGGAAGGCTACCCCACCAGCATCGCTGAAACCCTCTGTACCTTCTCCACTTACTCCCGAGCGGGGCGGCTAGCCCCCACGTCCGGGAATAAGTGGCGCTTTCGTGTATGGAAGGAACCTAGCCGGCTACTCGAAGCCCTTCACCTTCTGACCAGGTCAAGTGGCGTCCTGAACTGAAATAGATATGATAGCGGCCATCGGACCCCAGGTGCTCATCGGTGGTGGGGAATCCAACCTGCTGGGTGAACCCATTGGCCCTATACCAGTTGTAGAAGGCGCCCTGCGCATTCATGAAGTGGGTGCCGGTCTGAGGGGACCAGAGGGCAAGGCTCTCGTACCCTCCCTGCGTCCTAAAGAGCTGGCTTGAACCGCCCGGGACTGCCCTTTCATTGCTGGCAGGGAAACCCAGGGCTGGGCCGTGGCCCCGAGCTACCCAGCTTGCAAAAATATCCCCGTAGCCCTTCATAGCCTGGGCCCCGGTGTTAGGTGACCAATAGATTCTGGTCTGCTGCCCAGCTGAGCTTTGAAAGACCTGACGCATCCCATAGGAGTATGCGGTTTCAGATTCTGCGGGGAAGCCCAGCTGGCTAGCCCCGCCCAGGGTGTGGAAGGTGTGGGCAATAGCGCCAGGCTCCCAGATGGTGTGGGTTCCCAGCTCTGGGGACCAGAGGTAGGTGGTTACCTGGCCGCCTGCCTGACGGAACTGCTGGCGGGCACTGTGCAGGTAGGGCTGCTCATCAGTTAGGGGGTAGCCCGACCCTCTCTCATAGCCCTTCAGGCGGTAGGTATGTCCGATATCCCCGCCAAACCATACCGCCTGGGTGCCTTCGCGGGGGCTCCAGTAGATGGTGTAGTTGTTGGCGAAGGTTTGGTAGACCCCGCCATCCTGAATCCGGGTTTCAGTAGAGGTTGGTGCCCCAAAGCGGGCGGCACTGCCCCTTTCTGAGTAGTAGCCGTAGATACCGCCTTTAAGGGTGTTGCCCCTCAGGGCCTGGACTAGGGAGTCTGTGAGGATGAGCCCCATGTCATCCTGGTACTCGTCCTTAAGGTGCACATCGTCACCTAGCATGTACTGGGCCCTGAAGTCTGAAATCCAGAACTTAAAGGAGAGGAAGGTAACCCCTTCCTCAGCGGCTACCTGGTTGAGGCGGTTACTCATCTGGGCCCGACCCTGGTGCTCGGCCTTCTGGGTAGAGAGAAGGTCAGTCATAATAATCTGGGTTCCGGGGTAGGCCTGTTTGAGTTTGCGGACAACCGCCCTAGCGGCCTCTCCGGTCCGGTAGGGGTCCTGATTGGTCCAAACGTCATTACCAGACCCCTGGATGTAGATAGCCCGGGGGGAGCCTAGGGGAAGGTACCATTCGTTATTCAGAACCCCACCCGAGTAGGAGGAGCAGACTCCTGGGCGGGAGGCAAGATAGCCAACACCGCCGCAGCTGAACATGACATCCTGGTAGCCTGCCTTGCGAATACCGTAGCCAACCCAGGAGTCCTTCCACACCTGGGAGTCACCGATAGTAAGGATATGCTGGCCGCTCAGGACCTTATCGGCCTGGCGGATCAGCTGGGAGGCAGGGTCATAGACGTAGGAGCCCTGGCTGAAAGTGCTGCTAATTCCCAGGCTTCCAGGGCTGGAGCTGAGGGGCTGGCCCCAGCTGGCCCGCTCCTGTGTGAGCCACCTCTGGTAGACCTGGTGGGACATGCTCACGTTCCCAACACCGGGGGAGTGAACGATGACCCCAGTCTGGAAGGCCATAGACCAGTACCCTTCTCCCAGCCCTAGGCGACCGCCGGTTGCAGAGCCAAGATTCTGCTTCAGCCCGTAGGTGAGCATCTCTTCAGATGACCAGCCGCTGGCGGAGGGTTCTGTAGCTGCCAGATCTGCCCCGCCCAGGGGAACGGAGGGCAGGGAGGAACCTTCATCAGAACTGTAGCCAGAAAAAATATCTGCTGGCAGGTCTGCCTCAGTGCGGGCAACCTCTATCAGCGCTGATTCTTGGGGGTGGGTAAGGTCAGCAGCCCAGGCTTGAGGTGAGATAAGAAGAAGGGGCAGGGTAGAGAGCGAGAGCGCCACTTTCTGGGCGGGGGCGAGTGCTTTCATATCAGTAACTTTCAAGGGTGAGTGATTGTAGTTTTCCAGTAACTGGAGACTGTGTGCGAAAGGTGAAGGGGACCTTCACTTTCCCTTATTTCAGCAGATAAGAGGTTATTAATCTATTTTCACCTCTTCGTTAGCTCCCTGCCTCATACTGGTGTCATGCGTATTTTTGCTCACCGCGGGGCGTCTGGAACCCTCCCTGAAAACACCCTGGCCGCCTTTAGCGCCGCAGCCGATACCGGGGCGACCTGGGTTGAAACCGATGTTGATATCGCCGCCTGCGGCAGGCCCGTGCTGCTGCACGACACCGACCTGGACCGCACCACCAACCTCACCGGCCCCCTCTACAGCTACACCGCCGAGCAGCTATCTCAGGCGGACGCCGGTGCCTGGTTTTCGCCCCAGACGGCGGGGGAGCCGGTGCCCACCTTAGCCCAGCTCATTGACCTGGCCAATGAGCGCGGGCTCAGCCTCAATATTGAACTGAAATCCAATGAGCAGGGGGCAGAGCGCTCCCGCCTGCTCATTGACCGGGTGATTGAGGAGCTGGCCCGCCTGCAGCCTGGCCGGGGGGTTATTGTCTCGTCTTTCAACCACTTGCTCCTGGCTGAGTTTAAGCGCCGGGCCCCCCAGTATGCGGTAGGTGCCCTCTTCACTAGAGAGGCCTTTCAGCCTGACTGGCTCTCCCTGCTGGAACTCATTGACGCTAGCGCCGCCCACCTGGAAGACCGGGGCCTGACCCGCGCCACCGTCCGCGCCCTGCGTGATGCCGGCTACGAGGTTAACGTGTGGACGGTCAACAGTCCTGCCCGCGCCAACGAGCTGAAAAACTGGGGTGCTAGCGGCATTTTTACCGACTACCCGGAGCGGCTACTGCACCTAGAGAAGTAAGGAGAGAGGTAAAGCGTGCCCGTCCTCACCACCAGCAGGGGGCCGGCACCTGCACACTCGGCAGATTATCTTGATATGCTTAAATTCCATGGTGAATAAAATTGGTTTCAACCGTGAACAGTACATCGAGATGCAGTCTCGACACATCCAGGAACGCCGCGACGAGATCGGCGGCAAGCTCTACCTAGAAATGGGCGGCAAGCTCTTTGACGACATGCACGCCTCCCGGGTTCTTCCCGGCTTTACCCCCGATAATAAGATCGCGATGCTAGAACAGATTCGCGATGAAGTTGAAATCCTTATCTGCCTCAATGCCAAGGATCTGCAGCGTAACAAGGTACGCGCAGACCTTGGCATCACTTATGAGGACGATGTTCTTCGCCTAGTTGATGTCTTCCGCGACCGTGGTTTTCTGGTGGAGCATGTAGTGCTCACCCAGATGGAAGACGATAACCCCAAGGCCCAGGCCTTCAAGGAGCGCCTAGAGAGGCTGGGGCTGAAGGTCTCCCGCCACCGGGTGATTCCCGGCTACCCCACCAACACTGACCTGATTGTCAGTGAAGAGGGCCTGGGCCGCAACGAGTTTGCCCAGACCACCCGTGATCTGATTGTTGTTACTGCCCCTGGCCCCGGTTCTGGCAAGCTGGCTACCGCCCTCTCCCAGGTTTACCATGAGAACAAGCGCGGTGTGAAGGCCGGCTACGCTAAGTTTGAGACCTTCCCCATCTGGAACCTGCCCCTGGAGCACCCGGTTAATCTGGCCTACGAGGCAGCTACCGTTGACCTGGATGACGCTAACGTTATTGACCACTTCCACCTGACCGCCTACGGTGAGTCCACCGTCAATTACAACCGGGATGTTGAGGCCTTCCCCCTGCTGAAGGTCCTTCTAGAGAAAATGACCGGAACCGTCCCCTACCAGTCACCTACCGATATGGGGGTGAACATGGCCGGTAACTGTATTACTGATGACGCTGCCTGCCGCTACGCCTCTGAGCAGGAAATTATTCGCCGCTACTTCAAGGCCCTGGTGGATGAGGCCCGCGGCGGGCTGGACTCCACCCAGTCTGACCGGGCTGCTGTGGTAATGACCAAGGCGGGCCTGAAGGCCAGCGACCGGCCGGTAGTCCTTCCTGCCCGCAAGCGGGAAGAAGAAACCGGGGCCCCTGCTGCTGCCCTTGAACTGGCTGATGGAACCATTATCACCGGCAAGACAACCGACCTGCTGGGCTGTTCAGCGGTGGCCCTGCTGAACGCCCTGAAGCATCTAGCTGGCCTAGACCCTAGCAAGCACCTGCTCTCTAATGAGGCCCTAGAACCCATCCAGCGCCTCAAGACCCTGCACCTAGGTAGCCAGAATCCCCGCCTGCACACTGATGAGGTGCTCATTGCCCTCTCAACGTCAGCGGCCCATGATCAGGACGCCCGGGCTGCCCTGGAACAGATCAAGAACCTGCGCGGGGTGGACGTTCACACCACCACCATTCTCGGTTCAGTTGATGAGGGGATTTTCCGGTCCCTGGGTATGCTGGTCACTTCTGACCCTAAGTTCCAGAAGAAGGCCCTCTACCAGAAGCGTTAGGCTCAGCCCTGCTCAGATGCGGCCCCACCTGTCCTTGAAGCCTGCCGGGCTTATGGGGTAGGTGGGGTCAGCTATTTAAGAATCAGGGTTGCCTGTTTAAAGTCGGGGGAGGGGGAGCAGGTCATGGCGTATTTGCTGGCTGCTAGCTCGTCAATTTTGACCACATAGTTTTGGGTTTCAAAGTAGGGCGGGATTCCCTTGTACTCTTCTACAGCTCCTGGCCCGGCGTTGTAGCCAGCTAGGACTAGATCTTGTAGGCTGCTTTCTTCGCTCACGAAAGGGGCCAGCCGCTCAGAGAGGTAGGCCAGGTAGCGGCCCTGGGCGGCGATGGAGTCTTCAGGGTCGGTGATTTCCCCTTCTCCCCAGATATCCCAGGTGTCTTGGGTGAACTGGGCTAGGCCCTGGGCCCCTGCATGGGACTGGGCCTTGCTGACCCAGTCTGATTCCGTTTCGAGCTGGGCTGCTAGAAGGCCGGCTGGGAAACCGGCTACCTGGGCTGCTGCCTGGATATCGTCTCGAAGTTCAGTAGGTGCGTAGGTAAGGTCGGTTTGGCCGCAGTAGTCTGGGTAGGTGGCAGAAAGCCCAGCAACCCCTGCCCCCATCAGGAGGGCCGAGGCAAGGACATGCCAGTGGGCCAGGAGCCCTGCGCCCAGGCGCAGGACAGGGTTGGGTTGAGTGCGTTCAGAAGTCATTAGGTACAGATTACTGGAAAGCTGCCCTAGCTGCTGGTTTTTAGGGTGAAGGTCATGCCCATAGCCTGGTGACCTAGAACTGAGCACCAGCCCTCTAGGTCTCCGTCAATAACACCAAGGTCTAGGGTCTTGCTGCTTCCAGGGTTAATACGGCCGGTGCTGGCCCCGTTTGAGAAGGTAAGGTCGTGGGCGTTTTTTGCGTCAGAATTTTTTACCTCAACTAGCAGGTGGGTGCCTGCTGGAACCTCAATTTGACTGGGGTTAAAGCGCATGTCAGAGGTGGCTTCTACCGTGACCGTCATGACCTGGCTGCTGCTGGTAGAGCTGCTGGGGGTGGGCGAGAAGAGCCGGGCCCTGGCAGCAGGGTCAAGGGCAAGCCCTAGGCTGATGACCAGCAGAAGAACCAGGCTGCCGATCAGGGCGTTTCGCTGGTGGGGGACTGACTGTTCGGTCAGGGCCTGAGCTTGAGGGGAAGGTACCTGGCCCTGGGCCCGGGCCTGAATCATGGCCTGGCGGGCCCTGACAGAGGCCTTAACTCCCCGGAGCATGAGGGGGATGAAGGCGAAGAGGGTGAAGGCCCCTAGAAGGGCGGCGCCGGTGCGGATTAAAGAGCCGGTGAAGGAAACCGGCAGGATGAAGACCAGCAGGGAAAGGTTGATCATGCTCAGGCGGCCTGCGGCAAAACGGTTGAATTCCAGGTTAGCTGCCCGCACGGCGCTGGGGCCGCCACCCATACGGGCAGGCAGCAGGTAGGACATGGCCCCCAGCAGGGTTTGGGCCAGGAAGCCAACCGCAAAGATGGGGGTTACGGGGCGCAGGCTCAGGGAGTCAAAGGGGGAGCTGGCTACCAGGTAGGCGCTGATGATCAGGCCGATCAGCAGCCAGCTGATGCCGGCGGCAACTGAAAAGGTGGCGTAGTCTTGGGGTTTTTTGCTGGCGCTGGTGCGAATCATGAGGGCCCCTACCAGGCTTAGGGCTGCGGCGTAGAGCAGCAGGCCGCTGGCAGCTAGCCAGTTAAGGCCGGTCAGGGCTCCACTGAGGGCCAGGATGAGCCCGGCAGCTAGGCCGGTCAGGGCCTGCTTGGAGCGGCTTAGGGCATCGGGCAGCATGACGGTGCGGAGCATGGTGGGCCAGAGGGTGAGCAGGGTGCCTACAAGGGTGATGCCCACAAAACCCAGCAGGTTAGTGACCTCGTGGGCTAGAATCAGGCGGCCCTGCCAGCTGGCGCTCAGGCCGTCGTAGGCTAGTAGGGCCCCGAAGGTGGCTCCTAAGGGTAGCAGCCAGGCCGCTGCAATATAGTAGCGGACGGTCAGCCCGAAGCGGGAGGGCAGGGCAGAGCGCAGCTGCCTCAGCAGGGCCAGGCCGTGCCAGCTCACTGCAACCCCTACACCTGCCGACCCTAGGATAGTCAGCGGGTAGAGGGGAAGAAGGATACCTGCCATGAGGAGCAGAATGGAGGCGTTGAGGCTGTAAATCCGGGCTAGCTGCAGGGGCCGGGCCCTATCGGGCAGCCTGTTTTTGAGAAGGGCTTCAGTAAAGTGCTGGGACCAGATCAGGATGGAGTTGGTGATTAAGCCTAGGGTGATGATGTGGACCATGAGCCAGAGGGATTCGGGGATCCAGCGGTGGGCCATGAGGACCAGGAAGAGAGTGAACATCCAGAAGGAGACCGGCTTAGAGGCCTTACGGTGCCAGCTGTAGCGGCTGCTGGCCATATCGCGGGCCTGCTTCTTGGTGGGCATCTCAACTCCAAAAATTTGTATGCGTCATGCCGATTATAGCAAGCTGGGTAAACTGAACAGTATGACCCTAGCTATCGTGATAACCCTTATATCCGCCCTGCTGATTGGCCTAGGCATCGTAGGAATCGTCTACCCCATCCTGCCCGGCTCCTTCGCCGTGCTAGGCGGTATCCTGCTCTGGGGGCTGACCCTGCGCGGGCCTGAAGGCTGGTGGCTACTGGGTCTAGGCCTACCCATCATGCTTGCGGGCATGGCCGCCCAGGCTGTACTGACGGGCAAAACCCTCAAACAGCGAGCCATCCCTAACCGCTCCATCCTCTGGGGCGTGCTCGGCGCGGTCATTGGTATGTTCGTCATCCCCGTCGTTGGCCTTTTCGTTGGCTTTGCCCTTGCCCTGCTGCTGAGCGAGACCGTGCGCAACCAGGGCGATATCGCTACCTCCGCGGGAAGTACCCTGGCCGCCCTCAAATCCATGGGTATCGGCATCATCATCGAACTAGCCGCCGCCCTCACCGCCGGAACCATCTTCACCATCTGCGCCATCACCTACCTACTAACCTTGTAAACTGGTGACCTGTGAAAACCTTACCTGCCTGCCTACTCCTTGCCTCCACCGCCATCATCCAGGCCCTGGGTATCTACCGCTACTCAGACGACGCCATGGCCCTCTCTGGGCAAATCTTCTTCCCCGTCCTCTTCTCCCTCATGTCCATCTACATCAGCTGGCGCAATCGGCAGGCAGAAGGCCGCTTTGCCCTAGCCCACATCATCATCCTAGCCCTAGCCCTTCTACTGCTAGGCGTGACCATAGCCGGCTGGAACGCCAGCCTCTACTACTTCTACCCCTCCTACTACCTCTTCTACCCCGCCCTAGGCCTGCTAGTTCTTGAACTAGCCCTACAAATCGCAGCCCTACCCAAAAAACCCGCCAAGGAAAACCCCAACAAACGCCTACCCGGCCGCGCCAAAACCCAACGATCAACCAAGCTGGTAGCCGTTCAGAAGAAGGAAAAAGAAGACTCCCCTGGGCTAAAATAACTGGCATGAAAGCCTCACCCGCACCAGCCCTCAACCCCCAAAGCCACATCGCTGACCTGGCCGATTTCATCACGGCCTCACCGGCCTCTTACCAGGCAGCAGCTGAAGTAGCCCGCCGCCTAGAAGCAGCCGGCTTCACCCCCCTGGCAGAAGACCAGCCCTGGGGGCCAGAAGTAGCTGACGGCTGCCACTACGTCCTCAGGGACGGCGCCATCATTGCCTGGGCCGGAAAAGCCCACCAAGAGACCTACCGAATCCTAGGAGCCCACACCGACTCCCCCTCCCTCAAGGTCAAACCCCAAGCCTCCATCCGAACCCTCAACTGGAACCAGATCGGGGTTGAAGTCTACGGCGGGCCCCTGCTGAACTCCTGGCTCGACAGGGAACTACGGCTAGCAGGCCGCCTCACCCTGCTCAAGGACGGGCAGCTAGAAACCCGCCTGGTAGCCACAGGCCCCATCGCCCGCCTACCCCAGCTAGCCATCCACCTAGACAGAAGCGCCAACGAAGGCCTAAGCCTAGACAAGCAAGCCAACCTCTACCCCATCTGGGGCTGCTCCCAATCCACCGGCGACCTACTAGCCTACCTGGCTGAAGAAGTAGCAGAACAGCCCATCAACCTAGCCAACATCGTAGGCTACGACCTCTACTTCGCCGACGCCGCAGCCCCCCAGGTTTTTGGGGAGAACCAGGAATTCTTTGCCGCAGGCAGGCTAGATAACCTCAGCTCCGTTCACGCCGGCCTAACAGCCCTCATCCGCTACGCCCAGAGCCCAGCCCTGGCCCAGGCCAAGCATACGGTCATGCTAGCCGCCTTCGACCATGAAGAAATCGGCTCAGAATCCCGCTCAGGAGCCTCAGGCCCCTTCCTAGAAGACCTTCTAGTTCGCCTCTCAGCTGCCCGCGGCCAAAGCCCAGAAACCTACCGCCGCTCCCTAGCCAACTCCATCTGCCTCTCAGCTGACGCCGGTCACCTAGTACACCCCAACTATTCTGGCCACCACGACCCGAAGGTTCAGCCCCTGCCCGGGGGCGGACCCCTGCTCAAAATTAACGCCAACCAGCGCTATGCAACAGACTCAGTGGGGGCAGGGATCTTCGCCGCAGCCTGCCAGCTAGCTGGGGTTCCCTACCAGGAATTCGTATCAAATAACCGGGTTCCCTGCGGTTCCACCATTGGGCCCCTGACAGCCACCCGCCTTGGAATGAGGACGGTGGACGTTGGGGTTGGCCTGCTTTCTATGCACTCAGCCCGTGAACTAACTACGGTAGCTGATATGGCCTACCTGGCAAGCGCCATTGAAGGCTTCTTCAGGCTCTAGCCTGCTCTTGTGAGCCCTTCCTTTTATGGGCCCTTCCTTGTATGGGCGGCGGCACCCTTAAAGGCCAGCCCCCAGCCAGCCGCCGCCCACACAAGGAAGGCCCTGCCGAAGGGCACCCTGAAGGCCAGCCTTTAGCCAGCTGTTGCCCACACAAGGAAGGGCACCCTGAAGGCTAGCCCCCAGCCAGCCGTCGCCCACACAAGGAAGGTCCTGCCGAAGGCCACCCTCAAGACCAGCCCTCAGCCAGCCGTCGCCCAGCAGGGCTCCGGCTTCCCTCAAGACCAGCCCTGAAGCCCCGCGTCTTAGGCTGGGTGCTGGGACATGATTGAAATCCGGTTAGCAGCGTTCATAGAAATCGCTAGCCACTGAACCGCTGAATACTGTTCATCGGTAAGAACCCCCCGGGCGTAGGTGCGGGCAAAATCCCTGTCTTCAGGGCAGGGGAGCCGAGTAATAGTCTCAGCTAGAAAGAGGGCAGCCTTCTCTGTCAGGCTGTATTCCTTACTTTCCTCCCAGGTGCTCACCAGGGCCCGGCGGGTATCACTCAGACCAGCTTTAATGGCCCGCTGAGTATGAACCTTCAGGCAGTAGGCGCAACCGTTTATCTGCGAAACCCGCAGGCAAACCAGCTCAATGAGCTGATCATCAAGCCCAGCCGCTCGGGCTGAAAGGCCAGCCTGTTTGCTCAGCGCCCCAAAGGCTGCCCAGGCAGCGGGGTCAGACTTATCAAGAAAAAATTCGTGAGAGGTATCAGACATGGCACCAGCTTACCCGCTCCCCTGCCTTTTTGAACCAGGACGATAGGCTAGGGGAGAGCAGCCCACATAAAGAGGAGAAGAGTGCACAAGAACCCAGAAAATCCCCCTGCCAGCCAGAAAGCTAGCAGCCCAGCAGCGCCCTCCCTAGCTGACCTGCTCACCCTCAGGGGCAGGCTCATCAGAAGCAGCCTGCTAGGGGCCCTTCTCTTCTGCTCCCTCTGGGTCCTTAACTCTCAGCAGCCCACCAACCCCCTCGACCAGCTGATCTGGCAGGCCTCCTTAAGCTGGCGAAGCGCTGGGCTCAATACCCTTCTTTCGGCCCTCACCCAGGCCTTCAACACCCTGCCCATGACCATCTATGTGCTTCTGGCCCTGACCCTACTAACCTGGCGCTACCGCTCCCCCTGGCCCCTAGCCAGCCTAGGGGGAACCATGATCCTAGCCCCGCTGACTGTAACCCTCATTAAGAACCTAGTTGATAGGCCCCGGCCCTCCTTAGCCCACCGGCTGGTAGAAGAAAGCACCTATTCTTTTCCCTCAGGCCACTCCACCAGTACCGCAGCCTTCTGCCTAGCCCTCTTCCTGACCGCCTACCCGGCCCTTTCAAAGCGAAGCCGCCGGGTCCTAGGGGTAGGACTCGGCGGCCTGGCTCTCACTATCGGGTTTTCCCGCATCTACGTGGGAGTTCACTGGGCCAGTGACGTGCTGGCAGGCTTAGCCCTAGGGGCAACCATCGCCTGCCTGATGCACTTGCTAGTTCTTAGCCTTTATACCAGGAGTCAAAAATCGTGACCGGGCCGGTGCGCTTATGGCGGGAGGCTAAGAACTTAGCCTCAATAGCCTGGGCAACCTGCTCAGGTAGCTCCTTACCTTCAAGGTAGTCATCAATCTGCTCATAGCTCAGGCCCAGCTCCTCTTCATCTGTTCGGCCAGGCTTGCCATCGAGCAAATCAGCGGTAGGAACCTTCTGCCAGAGGGCAGCCTCAGCCCCGAGCACCTTCAGCAGGGCCTGGTTCTGCCGCTTATTCAAACCAAAGAGGGGCATGATATCGGCCCCGCCGTCGCCAAACTTGGTGAAGAAACCGGTAACAGCCTCAGCCCCGTGGTCGGTGCCTACCACCAGCAACCTCTTCTCAGCTGCTAGGGCGTACTGGGCGATCATGCGGGCCCGGGCCTTGACGTTGCCCTTGTTGAAATCAGCAAGGGGGCGGCCAGTGGAAGCCTCAAAGGCAGCCTCAAAGCCCCCTACAGCCTCAGCAATGTTATAGGTTAGGGTCTGCTGGGGCATGATAAAGCGCAGGGCAGCCTGGGCGTCTTCCTCATCAGCCTGGGTCTTGTAGGGCAGACGGACGGCAATGAATTCAGCCTCAATGCCTTCAAGTTCCAGCTCTTCAACAGCCAGCTGGCAGAGGCGGCCAGCCAGGGTGGAATCAAGCCCCCCTGAAATGCCGAGCACAAAGCCAGCCGCGCCACTGGCCTTAAGGTAGTCCACCAGGAACTGGACGCGCCTGCGAACCTCCTCAGCCGGATCAATAGTAGCTTTAACCCCTAGTTCTTCAATGATGTGAGCTTGTAGTGTACGCATAAGACTATGTTACCCCCGCCACCTCTTCCTGCCGGTCTGGCTGCCTGACGGGCCGTCACGAAAGCGTCAAAAATCAGCCCCGCCCAGCTCAGTTTTTAGGGCTCTTGCCCGGGTGGAACTTTGAAGGGCCCTGTCCCTGGCCTTGGCTAGGGACAGGGCCCTTCCTGCGGGGGCCTAGGGTTAGGGCCTGGAGTCAAGGTCAGCTAAGAGGGCCTTGACCCGGCGGTCAATGTCGTCACGAATCAGGGCCATGCGTTCAGCGCCTTCAATGCCCTGCTCAGAGGGCTCAGGGGTATGCCAGCGCTCAGTTTTGGCCAGAATCGCAGGGTCAGCTGTTTCAAGCTGGGCGGCGCTGCCCACAATAATGATGCGGTCAGCAGCAGCTAGGTCTTCAGCAGAGGCAAACTTGGGGGTCCCAGCGCTCATATCTGCACCGACTTCAGCCAGTGAAGCGGCCGCTTCTGCATTAACTGCGCTACCGACTGCCGCCTTCGTGCCTGCAGAGGCCGCTAGCAGCCGCCCCTGGGAGTGAAGATTCATCAGGGCTTCAGCCATTTGAGACTTACCCTTGTTGGACTGGCAGATAAAGAGAACCCGGGGTTGAGCGTTCATAAGGCCACCTTCGCTTCCTGTGAATCGTATTCTAAGGGTTTTGGCCCCTCTTCTAGGTTGTTAAGAATATCAATACCATGAAACTTGCCCTCCCCGAAGAGCTTCGGGGAGGGCAAGACCTATGCCAGAGGGCAAGAGCAGTCAGGCGCTAGCCCTTGCTCAGAACCTTCTGATCAAAACGGTAGATGAAGGCTGCCATAGCACCCCGCTCAATGGGGGTCACGGGGCGGAAGGTGCCATCCTCCCAGCCGCTGGTAATGCCCTGCTCAGCCAGCCAGGAAATTTCCTTGTAGAAGGGGCTTGCCTCAATATCAGAGAAGGCAGGATCCTGGGGGGCCGTGTAGGCCGGTGAACCAGCCATCCGGTAGAAGAAGGCTGCCATAGCATCCCGGTTCACAGGCTGGCTGGGGCGGAAGGTGCCATCCTCCCAGCCGCGGGTAATGCCCTGCTCGGCCAGCCAGGAAATTTCCTTGTAGAAGGGGTGGTCTACAGGAACGTCCTTGAAGGGGGAAACAGAGGGGGCAGTGTACTGGGGTGAACCAGCCAGCCGGTAGAAGAAGGCTGCCATGGCGTCCCGATTGACTGACTGCTGGGGGCGGAAGGTGCCGTCAGACCAGCCGCGGGTAATGCCCCGCTGGGCCAGCCAGGAAATTTCCTTGGAGAAGGGGTGGTCGGCAGGTACGTCAGTGAAACGGGCGTCGTAGACTAGCGGTTCAACAAAGCTGGTGGCATCGATAACCTCAGCCCTGCCGCCGTCTTCGCCGGCCTTCAGACCAGTCAGGTCACCTGTGGCATTGTGCAGGTGCAAGACCAGGGCCTGGGGCTTGCTGTCAGTGCCCCGGTAGGCCACTAGCCCGGTGTCCGGCTGATCTACAAAGAGGCCCTGACCAACCATCTGGTCAGCCCCAAAGGCCAGGTCAGGCATGAAGGGCTTGTAGGAAATCCAGCTGGTGGTATCTAGCAGGGTTTCGTGGTTGTAGGAGATGGTGTACACCAGGTAGTTCAGGGACTGAAGGTTCTCCTTCTCAATACCCAAGTTGGTCAGGTTCACCGGAATGACCATGGCGTTGTTGTCCATGATGTTCGTATCAACATCGCCCCAGACCCCGTTGATGGGAATAATCTCAACCAGGTTGCGGGTCCAGCCAGAGTTGGAGTAAACCAAGGCAACCGGGTAATCAACCCCAGGGATTCGCCGGGTGGTAATGAAGAACTCGGCCTCTTCATCCCCGTTGGTGTCTAGCTCAATATTGTAAGAGAGGGCCGGTGAGAGGTAGTCCCAGTTAGCCCAGGTAGAGATACCGAAAGTCAGGTAGGTGTCCTGGTCAGCAGTATCGGTGTAGAGCTGATGGGCGTAGCTGCTGTTAGCACCTACATACTGAAGGTCGCCAGCCTGGGCTGAGGGGATCCCCAGGGAGCTGGTCTGCTGGCGGGGGCTAGAGAAGCCCAGCTCGAAGGCGGCGGCAAGAGAAGTGTAGCCCCCCTGGTTTAGGCCCTGGCCCTTGAGGGGAACCTGGGTGGTCTCTTCAAAGGGCTCAAAGGTGATGGTCCCATCAAGGCTCATCTGGGAAACCGGCTTAGGGGCAACCTGCACCGGGGCCCGGTACTGGCCCTGCTCATCGGTGAGGGTCAGCCTAGTTGAGAGGGAGGACAGGAACTGCCGGGCAACCTCTAGGTCGCCTGAGCTGTGGCTAGCCAGGGTAGAGGGATCAAGTTCCTTGGCCAGTTCAGAACCTGTTACCTTCACAGTAACCGGGATGCTGGCTTTGGCACCTGCTGCAACAGTAACCGACTGGGGGGCTGAGATTTCAACACCCTGCAGGCTGTTAGAGCCGGTGAAGGAGACTGAGAAGGTTCGCTCCTGGGAGCCCAGGTTTTCAACCGTGAAGTTGCGGGTTAGGGTCTGGGTGGCATCGGGGGCAACCTCAAGAACCCCAAAGGAGGTTGAGACCTGCTCCTTGCGGTCAGCATTGTAGAGCAGAATGTCAGTTGAGATGGCCTTGAGGGCATCGACCCGGCCGCTGCCTACCCGCTCAACGGTGAAAATATCACCTTCAGCGTCGCGCAGGTCATGAACAGCTGAGTTCATGATGGCAGCCTTAATCTCTGCCGGTCCGTAGGAGGGGTGAGCCTCTGAGACCAGGGCCGCAATACCCGCTACTAGGGGGGCAGCCATTGAGGTGCCAGACATGGTGGCAAAGCCAGTCCCGCCGCCAGCTGCTGCTGAGCGGATAGAGGTGCCGGGGGCGGCAACATCTGGCTTAGTGAACCCCTGGGAGCCGTGCTGGCCCCGGGAGGTTGAGGGGTTAAGGGTGTCGATGGCTCCGGTTTCTAGGACGGTGCTACCGATCAGGTCGTAGGCAAGTTCAAGGCTGACCTGCTGGCCATCGGCCAGGGCCTGGCGGATCCTGTTGGCATCATCCCGGGTCAGGCGGATACCGGGGATAGTGGTGTTACCCCCAATAGAGTTGGATTCCTGCTGAACCTGGGAGGCAAGAACAACCCCCTTACCCCCGGCCTTCTGAATGTTATTGAAGCGGACGGTTGAACCGCAGGGGAAGGTGCCGGTCTCATCAGCCCAGTCAATGAAAACCCACTTGCCCTCAAAATTGACCCCATCAGGGTAGGGGTCGCAGGCGTAGGGGTTCTCTGGGGTAGTGAGGGTCAGCTGGCCGGTGAGCTGCTCTGGGCGGGCTGCGGAGTAGTCGAAGTTGCGGCTGTAGTCACCGGTGACTGATCCAGCTAGCTGCTCTGGGGCCAGGACTCGGGCTGAATCTGTGTAGGCGGTAGAACCAACAGAGTTAGCTACCGTCAGGGAGGGCACGTTGTTAGCCGGGTTGCCCAGAATATTGTAGGTGTCACCTACACCCAGGTTGTTATTGGCGTTACCGGCAGCAGTAACTGCCAGGACCCCGTTGCGGTAGAGGGCGTCAAGCAGGGCGTTTTCTGGATCATCAACTGAGCCGTAGTCGCTACCCAGGGAAAGGTTAACAATGTCGGCCTTATCGGAGTAGTCCCCGTCATTGTTGGGGTCTAGGGCCCGGTCCAGGGCCTGGCCGGTCAGGTTCGTTCCGCCATTGCAGCCAAAGACCCTAAAGCCTAGGAGCTTAGCTTCTGGGGCTGAGCCGGGGCCAATGAGCATTCCTTGAACCTGCTCGGGGCTGAGGCTGCTGTAGTCACCGTCAAAGGTGCTGCCGTCAGCTGAGACCCCGTAGCCGGCAGCGGTGCCCGCAACGTGGGTGCCGTGGCCAGCAAGGGAGCAGTCAATGGGGTTGGAGTCTGGCCGGGGCAGGTTCTGGCCGGTGTAGCTATCGCCTGCAAAATCGTAGCCGCCTAGGAACTTTTCGGGATCGTAGAGGTTGGAGTCCTCAGCGGGTAGGTCCTTGAGGCGGATAGCTTCTTCGTAGGCTTCTAGGGTTCCAGGGCCGCCGAAGGTGGCGTGGGTGTAGTCAATGCCGGTGTCCACAACGGCAATGGTGACGTCCTTACCGGTTTTTCCGGTCTGCACCCAGGTGTTGACGGTGTTGGTGTCAAGGACAACGGCGGCGTTGGTCCTTTCCTTGGTTTGAATCTCAGAGATTCGAACCACGTCGCTTCGCTGGGCGAGGTCCCTAATGGCCTGGGCATCTGCGGTGATGGCAACCCCGCGTAGGGTGTGGTGGGTGGTGTAGAGGATCTCTCCAGCTGCCTGCTGGGCAACCTGCTGGGCCTGAGACTCAACCTGGCGGGCAATGGCCTGAACCTGGGCCTGGGCCTGGATTGGTTCGCCCCTGCCTTCTAGGACGCTCTGCGGCTGGGTTGATTCATAGGCTCCCTTGCCCCTGAACTGGACGTAGACGGTGCGCTTGCCTTCAGCCTGGGCAAGATCAGCGGCGATCTTGCTTTCAGCCAGCTGCTGCTGAATTGAGGGGCTTAGGGAGGTTGGGGTCAGGGCCGTAGCCAAGGGGGCTGCGGTCAGGGGGAGAGCCAACGTTAAACCCATGGTGGCAGCTAGGGCTGCGCGGGTCACGCGGTGGCGCGATGACGGTTCTTTCATGGGGGTGTTCCTTGATGGTGTAACTTTACGGAAGGGTAGGTCAGTGGTGTGATTTACCCAATATAAGTAAGCAATATGAGGGGGCTCACTGTCAAGCCTGGTATGAAAGTAGTTTTAATATGAAGGGCCCAGCAGGTTTATGTATAAGGCTGGCAGCGAGCGTGAGCCTGCCGAGCTCCTCGCGAGTAAACCTCTAGGTATAGAGGAAGGCCAGCAGGCCAAGAGGGGCCCGCTGCCCTGACAGGAAGCCGTTAAGCTGTTGTAGAGACAGTAAAAAACAAGCAAAGGCCTATCAGCATGACTGAACAGCAGCAGAACCCCTACGGCAACTACGGCCAGCAGGCCCCCGATTACGGCCAACAGGCCCCCGGTTACGGCCAACAGGCCCCCGGCGGCCCCTCCTACCCCCAGCAGCAGGGCCAGCCCCACCCGCAGCCAGGCCCCCAGGGCCAACCCTACTGGGCTCAGCCTGGGCCCCTGCCCCCCAGCTACGATGCCTACGGCAACCCTATCCCTGCCGATGCTAAAAGCATGGCCCTCTTCGCCCACCTCTCAGGCCTGCTGGGCCTTCTCTTTACAGGGTCCTTGGCAAGTTTTATTGGCCCTCTCATCTTCTGGGCAATCTATAAGGACAAGCCTGGTTACGGGTTTGTGCGCGTAGCTGCCGCAGGTGCCTTTAACTTCAGTTTTACCCTCTGGTTAGTTAATATTGCCGCCTGGGTACTTACTCTTGTGACCTTTGGTCTGGCAGGGTTTTTCACCTGGATCATCTTTATTGGAGTCTGGGTGGTCCTGATCATCGTTCATATTCTCGCTGCGGTAAAAGCCAATAATGGTGAAGTCTTTACCTACCCCATGACCCTGAAGGTACTCAAGTAGCTCCCAGCTGCCGGGTATGCCCAAAAACTCATTTATCTACCCCGGCAAAAGTGCTATCTTGGTTCGTCTAACACAATTCACGCTCATTCCCTGGAGACCCCATGACCTCACACCAGGCCTACCTGGCTGCTGCCGTAGAAGCAGAAACTAACCCCAACTACCCAGCGATTTCCTTCCGCTACCTCTCAGAAGCTGACATGATTGCAGCCGGCGTAGAAGACGTTGCCGCCTGTACTGATGCCATGGAAGAAGCCCTGGCCCTGCATGCCCGCGGCGACTACCGTATGGCCGGCCACAATGGAGAATCCCACGGGGCAAAGGTTCAGTTCCCCCTCAACCCCGCTCACGAAGGAATGCCAGCTGACGGGCCCGACCGCCGCTTTGTTGCTATGCCCGCCTACCTGGGTGGCTCCTTCCGCACCATGGGCGTTAAAACCTACGCCTCAAATGTTGATAACCGGGACCAGGGCCTACCCCGCTCAATTCTGATGATGACCCTCAATGATGCCGTCACTGGAGCCCCCCTAGCCTACATGAGCGCTAACCTGCTTTCGGCCTACCGCACCGGCTGCGCCTCAGGGGTAGGGGCCCGCCGTTTTGCCCCTCAGGACGCTAAGGTTCTGGGGATCCTGGGGCCCGGTGTTATTGCTAAGGCAACGGTAGCGGCCCTGATTGAGGCCCGCCCCACCGTTGAAACCCTTAAGGTTCTAGGCCGCTCCCAGAAGGGGATCGACAGCTTCCTGAGCTGGGCCCAAGAAACCTTCCCCGGCCTTAAGCTGCTGGTGGTTGAAGAACTTGAAGAGCTTGTGCGGGATTCAGACATGGTCACCTTCTGCACCTCTATCCACGTTGGCGACCCCGAAACCTACCCCACCGTCCGCCGGGAATGGGTTAAGCCCGGTGCCTTCTTCGCCATGCCTGCTGCCTGCAATCTTGACGAGGGCATGTTTGCCCCTGACGTGCGCAAACTGGTAGATAATGCCGGCATGTACGATGCCTGGGCTGAAGAAACCGAACCCGGCAAATCCCACAACTATGTCTCCATTATTGGCTGCAAGTTCAACGACCGGATCCAGACCGGACTCATGGAGCCTGAAGAGCTGCGAGACATGGGTCAGGCCCTCAACCACCCGGCCCCAGAAGATGATGAAGAGAAAATCACCGTCTACTCTGTGGGGGGAATGCCCATTGAGGACGTCGCCTGGGGCACCGTGGTCTACCGCAAGGCCGTCCGCAAGGGTATCGGCACCGTGCTGAACCTCTGGGACGTCCCCGCACCCACCAGGAATGAGTGTTCGGGTAGGTTGCTATAGAGGTGCGGGGTCAGCAGGCGGAAGCGCGGCCGTCCCCGCACCTTGTGCAGTTTCTTCTACCAGATACGCATGCGATCCTCTGGTGCCAGGTAGAGGGCGTTCTCGGGCTGCACATCGAAGGCGGTGTAGAACTCGTCAATGTTGCGCACCACGCCGTTGACGCGGAACTCCTCGGGGGAGTGGGGGTCAATAGCTAGGAACATTTCGGCAGTCTGCGGGCGGGTCTTCATGCGCCAGCCCTGGGCCCAGGAGATAAAGACCCGCTGGGTTGCGGTCAGCCCGTCAATGACGGGGGCGGTTTCAAGGGTCAGGCCCTGGCGTTCCAGGTAAATCTGGTAGGCCTTGAGCGCAATAGAGAGGCCGCCTAGGTCGCCGATGTTTTCACCTAGGGTTAGTTCCCCGTTGACGGTGAACTTCTCGGGGTCCAGGCCGGTGGGGGTGTAAGCGTTGTACTGCTCCACCAGGGCCTGAGTGCGGGCGGTGAACTCCTGGCGGTCGGCGTCCGTCCACCAGTTGTTGAGGGCGCCGGTGCCGTCGTACTTGGAGCCCTGGTCATCAAAGCCGTGGCCAATTTCGTGGCCGATCACGCCGCCGATAGCGCCGTAGTTGACGGCTGGGTCTGCCTCTACATCGAAGTAGGGGGCCTGCAAGATCGCTGCCGGGAAGACGATCTCGTTGGCCGGGGGCATGTAGTAGGCGTTGACGGTCTGGGGGGTCATGAGCCACTCGGTCTTATCAACCGGCTCGTTGATGCGGTTGATCTGGAACTCGTGCTCAAAGAGGCCGGAGCGGCGCAGGTTTTCGAAGAGGTCGTCGGTCAGTTCCAGGGCGGAGTAGTCGCGCCACTTGTCAGGGTAGCCGATCTTGGTGACGAACTTGCTGAGCTTCTCGAGGGCGCGGGCGCGGGTTTCGTCGGTCATCCAGTCCAGGTCGGTGATGGAACGGCGGTAGGCCTCAAGCAGGTCGTCGACCAGTTCCATCATCTTGGCCTTGTGGGTGGGAGGGAAGTGAATAGCTACGTATTCCTTGCCCAGCTCCTCACCCAGGGAGCCTTCGACCAGGCCGACGCCGCGCTTCCAGCGGTCGCGCAGTTCTTCGGAGCCTGAGAGGGTGCGGCCGTAGAAGTCAAAGTTCTCTTCGACGATGGCCTGGTTGAGGTAGGGGGCGCGGGAGTGGGCCATGTGCCAGATGTACCAGAGCTTCCAGATGAAGAGGGGAGCGGTGGTCCACATCTGGGCGGCTGCCTCAAAGTAGGAGGGCTGGTTGACTACAACGGTGCCGGCCTTCTCTGTGGAAATACCCATGCCTGCCAGCCAGGTGGTGAAGGGGAAGCCGGGGAACTTCTTATCTAGCTCGGCGGCGTCGACCGGGTTGTAGCGGGCGTCGGCGTCGCGGGTGCGCACGTTATCCCAGTGGTGAGAAGCAATTTCGGTTTCGTGGGCGAAGACGGCGCGAGCGGCGTCTGCCGGTTCAAGCCCGAAGTTCTCGGCCAGGCCGGTCAGCTCAAACATGCGCTCAATATGGGCGATGTAGGCCTCACGCAGGTCGGCGTATTTTTCGTCGCGGTAGTAGGACTCATCGGGCAGGCCCAGGCCGGTCTGCGCCAGGTAGAGCACGTACTTCTCGGGGTTCTTGGCGTCGATGCTGGTGTACCAGCCGAAGGGGCCGCCGTGACCCTGACGGTCAAGTTCAGCCATCACGCGCACGAAGTCGTCGGGGGTAGCTGCC
>JAXDRN010000028.1:0-3668 GCA_034090985.1 Rothia sp. (in: high G+C Gram-positive bacteria)
TGGTCACTGCCCTGTCAAAGTTTGACGGGCAGCGCACCCGCCGGCTCAAGTCCCGGGAGTTCCACCAGATTGCAGGCCGGGCCGGCCGGGCGGGCTTTGACACGGCCGGTTACGTGGTGGTCCAGGCCCCCGAACACGAAATTGAAAACGACCGCCTTGAGGCCAAGGCCCGGGAGAAGTTCAACGGGGACGAGAAGAAAATGGCCCAGTCGCTGCGGGGCAAAAAGAAGAAGCCCCCGCAGGGTTTTGTGGCCTGGAGCGAGAAGACCTTTGAGCAGATTATTGCTGCTGAGCCTGAGCCGCTGACCTCATCCTTCCAGCTGACCCACTCCATGCTGCTCAATATGCTCCAGCGCGAGGCTGACCCCTTTGAGACCGTCATGCTCTTTTTGACCGCTAACCACGAGCCGCCCATCAAGCAGCGGGCCCTCAAGCGCAAGGCCATTGGTATCTACCGGGAGCTGCTCAACGGGGGCGTGGTGGAGCGCCTGCCGGAGCCGGACGAGTTTGGTCGTAGCGTGCGCCTGACCGTCTCGCTGCAAGAGAACTTCGCCCTCAATCAGCCTCTCTCCCCCTTCGCCCTGGCTTCTCTGTCTCTGCTGGATAAGGAGTCGGAGTCCTACGCCCTGGATGCGGTGTCGGTGATTGAGTCCACCCTGGAAAAGCCCCGCCAGGTGCTCCTTGGCCAGGAGAAGAAGGCCAAGAGTGAGGCCCTGGCCGAGATGAAGGCTGAGGGGATGGATTACAACGAGCGTATGGCTGAGCTTGATACAATCAGCTACCCCCAGCCACTAGCTGACCTGCTGGAGCAGGCCTTTGAGACCTATTCGGCGGGTGCTCCTTTCATGAAGGAGTTTGAGGTTGAGCCAAAGAGCGTGGTGCGCGATATGTACGAGCGGGCCATGGGCTTTGCTGACTACATCCAGTTCTACGGGCTGGAGCGCTCCGAAGGTATTCTGCTGCGCTACCTATCGGACGCCTATAAGGCCCTGCGCCAGACCGTGCCCCTATCAGCCCTGACCGATGAGCTGACCGACCTGATTGAGTGGTTGGGCGAGGTAATCCGCCAGACCGACTCATCCCTGGTGGACGAGTGGGAGCGCCTGGCTGCCGGTGAGGAAGGAACCCCGGTTCAGGATTCTCTTGAAGAGCTGGTTGCTGAGTCTGCCCCTAAGGTGACCAGTAACCCCCGGGCCTTTAAGGTGATGGTGCGTAACGCGATGTTCCGCCGGGTGGAGCTCTTTGCGGACGAGCGCGACCGGATTCTGGGCGAGCTGGACGGTGAACGCTCGGGCTGGGATGCCGACCGCTGGGGGCAGGCCATGGATGATTACTTTGAGGAGTATGAGGATATCTATACGGACGCCGAGGCCCGCTCCCCGCGTCTGATTGAGATTGGCGACGACACGGCGACCCACCCGGGAATCTGGAAGGTCCGCCAGGTCTTTGCCGACCCCGACGACAACCACGATTTCGGGATCGTCGCCCGAGTCGACCTGACCGCCTCAGACGAGGAAGGCGCACCCGTGCTGCTGATTGACAGCGTGGGGGCTTTCTAGGCCAGCCCCCGCCGCTTCAACAGCGGGGCGGTGTCGGCCGTACGGCCGGTCATGGCCTTGAAGCTCTCGGGGATGGGCCGGGTGCCGCCGATCGCCAGGATATGGCGGCGGAAGGCGTCCCCGTTCTCACGAGTCAGCCCGCCATTCTCCTCATACCAGGCAACCGTATCCGCGTCGAAAACCTCAGCCCACAGGTAGGAGTAGTAGCCCGCCTCATATCCACCGCTAAAGGTGTGGTTCAGGTAGCTGGTGCGGTAGCGGGACTCCACCAGCTCATGCCACAGCCCCACCTGCCGCAGGGCCTGCTCTTCAAAGGCCCGCGGGTCCTCAACCGGTTCAGCATCAAGCCGGGCTGGGAGCTTATGCCAGGCCCAGTCCAGGGCGGCAGCGCGCAGATACTCCACGGTAGCCTGACCCTGGCCCCAGGTTTCAGCCGCAAGGACGGCCTCAATCAGCTGGGCAGGAACGGGCTCCCCGGTCTGATAGTGCACCGCATAATGGGGCAGAATTTCAGGGTGCAGCATCCACATCTCATTGACCTGGCTGGGGTACTCCACGATATCCCGCTCAACATTAGTGCCCGAGAGGGAGCGGAACTCCGTATCAGAGAGCAGGCCGTGCAGGGCATGGCCAAACTCGTGGAAGAGAGTTTTGACCTCATCAAAGGTCACAAAGGCCGGCTGGCCCTCAGCCGGGGCCGGGATGTTCAGGTTATTGACCACCACCGGGCGGGTCCCCTCGGCCCGAGACTGATCAACAAAGGTATTCATCCAGGCCCCACCGCGCTTAGTATCCCGGGTAAAGAAGTCTCCCAGGAAGAGCCCTAGGGTGCTGCCGTCCGCGTCAAAGACCTCCCATACCCGAACCTGCTCCTGGTAGCCAGCCAGGTCAGTACGTTCCGTAAAGCTCAGCCCATAGACCCGACTGGCAGCGTAGAAGACCCCGTCCTCAAGTACCCGGTTGAGCTCAAAATAGGGCTGGAGGGCCTCTAGATCAACAGCGTACTTTCGGGCCTTGACCTTCTCAGAGTAGTAGGTCAAATCCCAGGGCTCAAGGGTGTCAATGCCGTCCTCAGCTGCCAGTTCCGCAATGGCCTCTGCCTCTCGGTCAGCATTTCGCATAGCTGGCCCAATGGTCTGGGCAAAGAGCCTCTCCACGGCCTCAGGTGTACCTGCCGTCCGGTCCGCCACTGCCAGGGCCGCAAATGAATCAAAACCGAGCAGGGCAGCTTTCTGGGCTCTCAGGGCTGCAATCTCAGCTGCCATCGACCAGGTCTCATCACCCCGCTCAACACTGGCTTTATAGATGCGCTGGCGCACAGCCCGGTCTGAAAGGTAGGCCAAGGCCGGCTGCTGGGTGTAGAGCTCAAAGGTGAGTAGCCAGCCGTCCTCATGCCCGGCAGCACGGGCTGCCGCGCGGGCAGCGTCCTTATTCGAAGCCGGCATACCGGCCAGCTCAGCCTCAACGGTGATCAGGACGGCCGCCGCGTTGAGATCGCGGGTGACCTGCTGGCTGTAGGCGGTTTGGGCCTGGGCAATGGCAAGATTCAAGCTAGCAAGTGTCTCACGGTCAGCGTCACACAGGGCAGCCCCGGCCAGGGTGAAGCGCTGGTGGAGCTTTTCGGTGAGCCGAATCTGCTCGTCCGTCAGCCCCGCTGCATGACGATCCCGATAGACGGCATCAAGCTTGGCGAAGATAGCGGGGTTGAGGTAGAGGTCGTTCTCAAGCTGGGTGAGTTTTTCGGTGATTGTGGTTTCGAGTTCCAGGCGGTCGGGAGTGCCGTCCGCCCACACCAGGTTATGGAAGATTTTGGTGGCACGTTCGAGGGTGTCGCTGGGGCGTTCAAGGAGGGCGACCACGTTCTCGAAGGTGGGCTCGTCGGTGAGCTCTGCGATTCGGGTGTAGTTTGCGCGGGCTTCGGCCAGGCCGGTTTCGATAGCTGGCAGGAAGTGGTCGGTGGTGATTACCGCGAAGTCGGGCAGCTGGTAGGGCAGGGAAGATTCAGTGAGCAGGGGATTGTGTGTCATGCACAATAGGTTACTGCACGCGAGGGGTTCCAGGCAGCAGATGTACATTTTCATCTCTTGTACCCGAAATACATGTCATACG
>JAXDRN010000029.1:0-6204 GCA_034090985.1 Rothia sp. (in: high G+C Gram-positive bacteria)
ATGGGCTACTACGCAGCTGCCCCAATCCGCTTTGGCAAGATTGAGGCTCTGCTGGCCCGTACCGGCTATACCGGTGAGGACGGCTTTGAGATCTACGTGGCCAACGAGGACGCCGCCCAGCTCTGGGCCCTGGCAGCTGAGCGGGGGGCGAAGCAGGGGGCTATCCCAGCAGGTCTGGCTGCCCGCGACTCCCTGCGCCTGGAGGTCGGTATGCCCCTCTACGGCCATGAACTGGGCCGCGACATTAGCCCCTTTGAGTCTGGCATGGGCAAGCTGGTTGAGATTGCCCTGACCAAGAAGGCTGCCGACTTTGTGGGTCGCCAGGCCCTCCTGCAGCTCTCTGAGCAGACCCCGGCCCGCTCCCTGGTGGGCCTGAGGGCCCAGGGCCGCCGCCCTGGCCGGGCCGGCTCTCAGCTGGTCGATGAGAACGGCAAGCAGATCGGTGAGATTACCTCAGGTATTCCTTCACCGACCCTAGGCTACCCGATCGCTATGGCCCTGCTGGCTACTGATTATGCAAGCCTGGGGAAGACTGTTGATGTTGATATCCGCGGTAAGGTTGCCCCCTTCGATATCGTAGAGCTGCCCTTCTATAGGCGCGAGCAGTAAGGGCCCCTCAGGCCCCCAGAAGAACCCTGTGCTTGCTCCTTGGAAGCACAGGGTTCTTTCTGACCATTTATCTGATTCCCTCTTAGTTTCTTAAGCCTGAAGGAGTAGTAGCTGTGGACCTCACCTACGGATCTGAGATTCTTGCTGGACCAGCCCAGTCAGAAGCGCAGACTAAGGCTGAAGCCCTGGACTATGACATCTCTGTCTTTGATCTTTTCTCTATTGGTCTTGGTCCCTCTAGCTCCCACACCGTGGGGCCTATGCGGGCTAGTAACCGTTTTATTGCTGAGCTGATTGACGCTGGCAGGCTTATGGAGGTCAGCCAGGTCCATATTGACCTGTATGGGTCCCTCGCTGCTACCGGGGCCGGTCACGCTACGATGAGTGCAGCTCTCAAGGGGCTGGCTGGTTTTGTGCCTGAAAGTATTGATATTGCTGCTGCCGATGCCCTGATGGACCGGAATCAGGTAGATGGGAGCCTGCCGCTGGCTGGCTACCCCCTAGCTGCCCTTGCCTCCGGTGCCCCGGGGCCAGAGGTAGCTTTGGTCCGCGGGCCAACACTGACTTATCGGGAGGCTGATATTACCTTGCGGCCTCTTACTATCCTGCCCCGCCATACCAACGGCATTAAGATCAGCGCCTACGGGGGCCAGGGGCTAATCTTAGAGCGCACCTATTTCTCTATCGGTGGTGGCTTTATTGTAGAGGAGCATGAGGAATCCTCTGGTTCTGCCGGGCTGACTGCTGCCCCCTATCCCTTCGGTTCAGGGCAGGAACTGCTAGAGATGGCTAATTCCGCTGGCCTGTCTATTGCCCAGCTGAAGCTGGAAAATGAAAAAAGCGCCCGTAGTGAGCAGCAGGTAAGAGAGGGCATCTTACAGATCCGTCAGGTGATGAAGGAGTGCATTGGTTCTTCTCTGGGGCGGATGGGCTATTTGCCGGGGCCCTTGAAGGTACGTTGCCGGGCTGGCCAGTGGCACCGGGACCTGCTAGAAGAGGACCCTAAGAAATCACCGGAATTCGCCATTGACTGGGTGAATTTGATTGCTCTGGCTGTTAATGAAGAAAATGCCTTCGGGGGTCGGATTGTTACTGCCCCAACCAACGGGGCGTCAGGAATTATTCCGGCAGTTCTGCATTATGCCCTGAACTATGTTCCTTCAATCCGCCAGCGGGGCCAGAAGGTGGTGGATGATGCTGTGGTGGACTTCTTCCTAGCTGCTGCCTCTATCGGTGCCCTCTATAAGAAGCGGGCCTCAATTTCTGGTGCTGAGGTGGGCTGCCAGGGTGAGGTGGGCACGGCTGCCTCTATGGCTGCAGCTGGTCTGGCCCAGGTTTTGGGGGGCAGTAATGAGCAGATTGAGAACGCAGCTGAGATTGCTATGGAGCATAATTTGGGGCTGACCTGCGACCCGGTCGGTGGCCTGGTGCAGATTCCCTGTATTGAGCGGAATGCTATGGCGGCCTCTAACGCGGTCACGGCTGCCAAGATGGCCCTGCGGGGGGATGGCCAGCACAGGGTGTCCCTAGATCAGGTGATTGAGACTATGCGGCAGACCGGTGAGGACATGTCCCACCGCTATAAGGAAACCTCTATGGGGGGCCTGGCTGTTAACGTGGTTGAATGCTAGCTGGAGTTTGCAAAAAGAGCGGAGATTGGGTATAGACAGTGCAAATATTTTGCTGTAGTATGAATATTTGCGCTTCCCTAATCTTCTGTGCCTTCATATAGCGGTGGGCAGGTTGTAACAGGTTTTAAGTACGCTCTTGTACCCAGGACACAATCTAGCCTTCCATAAACAGCAGGGCACAGTTGCTGATTTTTAGTAAAGGTAGGTTACCTTCCGGGTCCTTGAGCCTCCCACCCCTGGTGGGGGAGCGGGTAGGAACAGACATGTCTGTGGAAGGATCCCATTTTGGTCGCCTCGAGCACCTCTCATACTGAAGCCGCTAATGGCGTAGGTTCGCAGCGTCGAATCTCATTCGCAAAAATCGCTGAGCCCCTGCAGGTTCCTAATCTGCTTGCGCTCCAGCTTGACAGCTTTGACCAGCTTGTCGGTAATGAACGTTGGGCAGCTAAGGCTGCTACAGCGGCAGAAACCGGCGATACCTCAGTAAGCCAAACCTCAGGTCTTGCTGATATCTTTGAAGAAATCTCACCGATCGAAGATTTCCAGGGCACCATGTCCCTGTCTTTCTCCGATCCTGAATTCGCTGACCCCAAGTACACCATGGAAGAGTGCAAGGATCGCGACGCGACCTTCGCAGCTCCCCTGTACGTCAAGGCCGAGTTCATGAACAACAACACCGGCGAAATCAAGCAGCAGACCGTCTTTATGGGGGACTTCCCCCTGATGACCGAGTCTGGCACCTTCGTGATCAACGGTTCTGAGCGCGTTGTTGTTTCTCAGCTAGTTCGGTCCCCCGGTGCCTACTTTGAAAAGACCGCCGACCGCACCTCTGATAAGGACATCTACACCGCTAAGATTATCCCCTCCCGCGGTGCCTGGTTTGAACTTGAAATCGATAAGCGGGACCAGGTGGGCGTCCGCCTAGACCGCCGCCGTAAGCAGTCTGTTACCACCCTGCTGAAGGCCCTGGGCTGGTCAGAGGCTAAGATTCTGGCTGAATTCGGTGAGTTCGACTCCATCCGCGCCACCCTGGAGAAGGACACCGTCCAGACCCGGGAAGAGGCCCTGCTCGATATCTACCGTAAGCTGCGCCCCGGTGAACCTCCCACGGTTGATGCTGCCCAGAACCTGCTGGACAACATGTACTTCACCCCCCGCCGCTACGATCTGGCCAAGGTTGGCCGCTACAAGGTCAACCGCAAGCTGGGCATTGACACCCCTGTCAATGACCCCTCAGCCTCCGTGCTCTCCCAGGACGACATTGCTGCAATGATCCGCTACCTGGTTACCCTGCACGCAGGTGGCACCAGCATCAAGGGCATCCGGGACGGTCAGGAAGTTGACATTCGCGTTGATGTTGATGATATCGACCACTTCGGTAACCGCCGTATCCGGGCTGTTGGCGAACTGATCGAGAACCAGATCCGCACCGGCCTGTCCCGTATGGAGCGCGTTGTTCGTGAGCGGATGACCACCCAGGACGTTGAGGCGATTACCCCTCAGACCCTGATTAACATCCGTCCCGTTGTTGCCTCCATCAAGGAGTTCTTCGGTACCTCTCAGCTTTCTCAGTTCATGGACCAGAACAACCCTCTGGCCGGTCTGACCCACAAGCGTCGTCTATCTGCCCTGGGCCCTGGCGGTCTATCCCGTGACCGGGCAGGTATGGAAGTTCGAGACGTTCACCCATCCCACTACGGCCGTATGTGCCCCATTGAAACCCCTGAAGGCCCCAACATTGGTCTGATCGGCTCACTGGCAACCTACGCCCGCATTAACCCCTTCGGTTTCATCGAGACCCCCTACCGGATCGTTAAGGACGGTAAGGTCACCGATCAGGTTAAGTACCTGACTGCCGATGACGAAAAGGGCCACACCATCGCTCAGGCTAACGCCCCCCTGACTGCTGAGATGACCTTCGCTGAAGAGCAGGTTCTCTGCCGTGCAGGTGACGGCTCTGGTGAAGCTGTTCTGGTTCCTGCCTCTGAGATTGAGTTCATGGACGTCTCCCCCCGCCAGATGGTTTCTGTGGCTACCGCCCTGATTCCCTACCTGGAACATGACGACGCCAACCGAGCCCTCATGGGTGCTAACATGCAGCGCCAGGCCGTTCCCCTGCTGGAGTCTGAGGCTCCTGTGGTTGGTACCGGCATGGAACGCTACGCAGCCCTTGACTCCGGTGACTCCGTCCTGGCTAAGAAGGCCGGTGTAGTCTCTGAGGTTTCTGCTGACCTGGTCATTGTGCACAATGACGATGGCAGCACCACCTCTTACCCCATCCTCAAGTTCCAGCGCTCCAACCCCGGTAACTGCTACAACCACCGGGTTGTTGTGAAGGTAGGGGACCGGGTTGAAGAGCGGAGCCTGATTGCTGATGGCCCCTCCACCGACAAGGGCGAACTGGCTCTGGGTAAGAACCTGCTCGTTGCCTACATGTCCTGGGAAGGCTTCAACTTTGAGGACGGTATCATCCTCTCCCAGCGGATGATCTCTGATGACGTGCTGACCTCAATCCACATTGAAGAGCACGAAATTGATGCCCGCGACACCAAGCTTGGCGCCGAAGAAATCACCCGCGACATCCCCAACGTCTCTGAAGAGGTTCTCTCTGCCCTCGACGAGCGCGGCATCATCCACATCGGTGCTGAGGTTGAAGCTGGCGACATTCTTGTTGGTAAGGTCACCCCTAAGGGTGAAACTGAACTAACCCCTGAAGAGCGCCTGCTACGGGCTATCTTCGGTGAGAAGTCCCGCGAAGTTCGTGACACCTCCCTGAAGGTTCCCCACGGTGAATCCGGTACCGTCATTGGTGTTCGGATCTTTGACCGCGAAAACGACGACGAGGACCTGCCCAGCGGTGTTAACCAGCTGGTTCGGGTTTACGTTGCCCAGAAGCGCAAGATCACTGTTGGCGATAAGCTGGCAGGCCGCCACGGTAACAAGGGTGTTATTACCAAGATCCTCCCCATTGAGGATATGCCCTTCATGGAAGATGGCACTCCGGTTGATATTATCCTCAACCCCCTGGGTGTTCCTGGTCGTATGAACATCGGTCAGGTTCTTGAAGTTCACACCGGCTGGCTGGCTAAGCAGGGCTGGAAGATTGAAGGTCAGCCTGCCTGGCTTGATAAGCTCCACAACTTCCCCACTGAGAGCGGGCCTACTAACGTAGCAACCCCGGTCTTTGACGGTGCTGGTGAAGAGGAACTCTTTGACCTGCTCGATCACGCCAACCCCAACCGTGATGGGGACCGCCTCATCAACCGTTCAGGTAAGGCCCGTCTGCTCGACGGTCGCTCCGGTGAGCCCTTCCCCGAGCCGGTTTCTGTTGGCTACCAGTACATTCTGAAGCTGCACCACCTGGTTGACGATAAGATTCACGCCCGCTCAACTGGCCCCTACTCCATGATTACCCAGCAGCCCCTGGGTGGTAAGGCCCAGTTCGGTGGTCAGCGCTTTGGTGAGATGGAAGTTTGGGCCCTTGAGGCCTACGGCGCTGCCTACACCCTGCAGGAAATCTTGACCGTCAAGTCTGACGACGTTCACGGCCGCGTGAAGGTCTACGAGGCAATCGTGAAGGGCGATAACATTCCGGAGCCTGGCGTTCCTGAGTCCTTCAAGGTTTTGATCAAGGAAATGCAGTCCCTCTGCCTAAACGTTGAGGTTCTCTCAACTGACGGTAAGACCATCGAAATGCGCGATGTAGAAGACGAAGGCTTCCGAGCTGCAGATGACCTAGGTATTGATCTTTCCCACGCTGAGCCTAGCTCCGTGGATGAGATGTAATCCTGCCGATTTATCTGTTCGAACAAGACTTCAAAACACTAGGAAAGAGATAAGGACCAAATGTCCAACGAATCTTCACTTGGTTTGATGCGTATTGGCCTAGCGACCTCCCAGAACATCCTGGATTGGTCCTACGGCGAGGTTAAGAAGCCCGAAACCATCAACTACCGAACCCTGA
>JAXDRN010000030.1:0-28654 GCA_034090985.1 Rothia sp. (in: high G+C Gram-positive bacteria)
GTTGGAGCTAGCAACCCAAACGCCAGACCCGAGCCAGCTAGCTCCAACCCCACCCCCAAACCCCGAGCAGCTAGACCCGAGCAGCTAGGCCCAACCCAAGCGCCAGACCCCAAGCAACTAAAGCTCTCAAGGCAGATAAAAGGGTCCTGCCCTCCTTCTTCAGGAGGGCAGGACCCTAAATCAGGTCTTGAGCAGGTTTAGGCTACTTCTTACCCTGGTTAGCAACAGCCTTGATGGCGTCCTTCGCAGCCTCAGGATCCAGGTACTCACCGGGGCCAAGGGGCTTGAAGTTCTCATCCAGCTCGTAGTAGAGGGGAATACCGGTGGGGATGTTCAGGTTAGCGATATCATCATCTGAAATGCCTTCCAGGTTCTTCACCAGGGCCCGCAGGGAGTTACCGTGGGCAGCAATCAGAACAGTCTTACCAGCCTTCAGGTCACCCTTAATCTCTGACTCCCAGTAGGGCAGCATACGCTCAAGTACGTCCTTCAGGCACTCGGTGCGAGGAGCGTTCTCAACATCTGCATAACGGGGGTCGTGGGCCTGAGAGAACTCATCATTATCATCCAGGGCCGGAGGCGGAACATCGTAGGAACGACGCCAGGTCATGAACTGCTCTTCACCGTAGGTCTCTAGGGTCTGAGTCTTGTCCTTACCCTGAAGGGCACCGTAGTGACGCTCGTTCAGGCGCCAGTCGCGCTTAACGGGAATCCAGTGACGGTCAGCAGCATCGAGAGCCAGGTTAGCAGTGTTAATAGCGCGACGCTGCAGAGAGGTGTGAACAACATCGGGAAGGATGCCGCGTTCCTTCAGCAACTCGCCACCGCGGCTAGCCTCAGCGCGACCCTTCTCGGTCAGGGCTACGTCAACCCAGCCGGTGAAGAGGTTCTTTTCGTTCCATTCTGATTGCCCGTGACGGAGCAGTACCAATTTGTAAGTCATAACACCCATTATCCTCCCTGCCCTGCCCCAAGGCAAAGATAAACCCACATATCTTCAGCAAAAACCGACCCCTCTGAGGCAGGCTCACCTGAAAACATGTGGGTTTTTCTGACCCTAAGGCAGAAAACTAGCGGCGACGCACAGCAACCACCGGCCGCACATCAGCCAGGAAAACAGCAACCGCAGTTGCAGCAATCAACTGCAACATAATAGAGCTACTCAAACCAGACCAGACCTGGGCCAGATTCAGCAGGCTAAAGAGGGCACTAGCCCCCGTCACCGCTACCCAAAAACCCTTAGTCCGCTTAAAGGCACTCTGATAGGCGTAAGCAGAGGCCCGGCCAGCCTCAAACAGGGCAAAGCAGGCCATTGCCGCCACAGCCACCGACAGAACCAGATTAATCAGGTAAACAGAATAGGCAACCAGCATCGTAGGGGACATACCTAGCCCTCCTGCCTGCTCAGGGGAAGAAGGTCAAAGGCCGCCAGAAGATCCTGATAAAGGTCATCTACGTTCTCAATCCCCACCGACATCCGCAGCAGAGAATCCGGAATAGAAGCAGGCTCAGAACGGTGACGGCGGCGGCGCTCAATCAAAGACTCCACGCCCCCAAGGCTTGTAGCAGGAGTCCACACCTTCAAGGCAGCAACAACCTGGTCAGTTTCCTCAGCGCTAGCATCAAGAGTCACCGACAAAACAGACCCAAAGGTCTTCATCTGGGCAGCAGCCCGCTCATAACCAGGATCAGTAGGCAAACCCGGGTAGCGAACAGCCCGAACAGCCGGGTGCTTCTCAAGCCGTTGAGCCAGCTCAAGGGCATTAGCCGCAGCCCGCTCCATCCGAACCCCCAAGGTCCGAATACCGCGCAGGCCCAGCCAGGCCTCAAAGGGGCCAGCGATAGCACCATGAGTAGTACGGTGGGCGTTCATAGCCTCCCGCAGCTGAGGGTGAGAGGTAACAGCCAGACCCAGAAGAACATCAGAGTGACCAGCAATAGCCTTGGTAGCAGAATGAACCACCACATCAGCCCCCAAGGCCAGCGGGTTCTGCCCCAGCGGAGTAGCAAAAGTATTATCAACCGCTGAAACAATGCCCAGGCGCTGAGCAGCAGCCAAAATAGCCGGCAGGTCAGCAACCTCCATCATCGGGTTCGTGGGGCTCTCCATCCACAGCAGAACCTTAGGGGAAGCATAATCAACAGTCTCAGGGCTCACCCCAGCAGCAGCCGCTGCCTTCTCAAGCTCAGCAATCACAGACTCAGTGTTCTCAATATCCAGACGCACCACGCTTGTAATACCGCGGGCCTCAAGACGCTTAGCCATAGACACCGAAGCCATATAGGTATGCTCAGGCAGCAAAATAATAGAACCAACCGGAACCAAATCCTGCACCGCAGCAACAGCGGCCATACCAGAGGCAAAAACCAGGCCAGGCAGGGCAGCGCCCTCTAGGTCAGCAACAACCTCTTCAATCCCATCCCAGCTCTGATTAGAAAAACGGGCATAGGTATTAACATCATTCGGGCCCAGCTGCCGGAAGGTAGAAGACATGGCAATAGGCGGATTCACAGGGGCTAGGTCCTCATGGGCAGGACGGCCGCCAGCAATCAGACGAGTTTCAGGTGAGAGCTTCTGTTCAGTCATAGCCTTAACCATACGCCCAGGGGCCAGCTGGGGCTAGCCCAGGTCACAGAGTGACACAAGCCAGGAAAGCCAGCCAGGGGCCCTAGAGCAAGGTCAGCAGAAAGCTCTTGATAGGCTTATAGCCGTGACCCATGCGCTAACCTACACCCCAGCAGCTGACAGCAAGGCCCACAGCAGGCCCCACCCCTACCCCGGCACCTTCATCGCCTTCGAAGGAGGAGACGGGGCAGGTAAAAGCACCCAAATCAAACTTCTTGCAGAAGCCCTCAGCGCTGAAGGCTACAGCGTCCTTGTCACCCGCGAACCCGGCGGCACAGAAATCGGCGAAAAACTCCGCGCCCTAGTTCTAGAGCAGGGCAACGGTGACATTGACCCCCACACCGAAGCCCTCATCTTCGCCGCCTCCCGGGCCGCCCACGCCCACCAAAAAATCCGGCCCGCCCTTGAAGCTGGGCAGGTAGTTCTCTGCGACCGCTACATCGACTCATCCGCCGCCTACCAGGGCGCCGGGCGGAAGCTAGGCGTAGAGAACATTGTTGACCTCAGCCGCTGGGCCACCTCTAATCTGCTGCCGGACACCACTATCCTGCTCGATCTTCCCCTAGCTGAAGGCCGCAGCCGGGCAGGCCTTAGAGGTAGCGCCGACCGCATGGAAGCAGCCGACGACGACTTCCACCGCACCATCCACAGCACCTTCCGCACCCTAGCAGACCAAGCCCCCTACCGCTACACCCTCATCGACGGGGCCCGCCCCATCAGCCAGGTCCAAGCCGATGTACTCGCAGCAGCAAGGTCAGCCATCTCATGAGCCTCTGGAACCAGCTCATCGACCAGCAGCAGGCCCAGGCCCAGCTAGCTGCTGCCGCCCAAGAAGAAAAACCCACCCACGCCTGGCTCCTGACCGGGCCAGCCGGGGCCGGGCAGGCCACCGCAGCCCTCTGCTTCGCCGCCGCCCTCCTCTGCGACCAGCCAGACCCAGCCGCCCGGGCCTGCGGCAGCTGCCGCTCCTGCCAGAGCGTCCTCAAGGGCTCCCATGCAGACCTGCTCCACTTCAAAACCGAAAAGAGCAGCATCAGCATTGAAGAAGCCCGCGACTTTGTGATCAAAGCCCAAGACCGCCCAGCAGTAGGCCGCTGGCGGGTCATCCTCATTGAAGATGCAGACCGAATGCCTGAACGGACCTCAAACGTCCTGCTCAAGGCCCTAGAAGAACCCCCGCCCTACACCATCTGGATCCTCACTGCCCCCTCAGCTGCCGATGTTCTAATCACCATCCGCTCCCGCTGCCGGCCTATTCGCCTCCGCCAACCTAGCCTGCAGGCCCTCTCAGCCCACCTTCAAACCCAGGCTAAGCTCAGCTACCAGGAAGCTGACCTACTAGCCCGCCTAGCCCAGGGCAACCTGGAGCGGGCCCTACAGCTGGCAGAAGACCCCCAGGCCAGAAAAAACCGGGACCAGGCAGCCGCCCTACCCCTGAACCTCAGGTCAGTCTCAGCAGCCATGGAAGCAGCCAACCAGCTACTGACCCTAGCTGAAGAAGAAGCCCAGGCCCAGGCCCAGGCCCGTCATGAACAAGAAGAAGCAGCCCTGCTTGCCAGCCTAGGCTACAGCCCAGGGGAAAAGCTCTCACCCACCCACCGGGCCCAGCTCAGACAGCTAGAAGAAGACCAAAAACGCCGCAGCAAGCGGATCCAAACCGACACCCTAGACCGCTTCCTCGCTGACCTGCAAACCTTCTTCCGGGATGTTCTAACAGTCCAGCTAGCTAGCGGGGCTGAACTGATCAACCTGCACCTGACCCAAGAGATCAGGGCCTACGCCCAGGCCCACAGCTCCCAGGCCAGCTTGGCCCACCTGGAGCGGATTTCTACCACCCGCCGACGAATCAGAACCAACGCCAACGCCCGCCTAGCCTTTGAAGCCCTAATAACCAGCCTCATCACTGAGCCCAACCCCTAAAAGTTACTGCCAGAAAGAAGGCCCATGGCCCAGTCCGCTCCCCGCCCCCTGGCCCATCTAGGGCCCCTACAGCAGCTGCGTGCAGGCAAACTTGCCCTACGCCTGCCCCTGCTCTTCATCGGGCTGGTGGGCTTCGGGGCCTCCTGCGCCCTACTCATCAAGGCCGGGCTGGGCCCCCTAGGCTGGGACGTGCTCACCCTGGGCCTGATGGAAATCAGCCAACTCAGCTACGGGGCGCTGACCATCATCACCTCCTTTGTGGTGCTCCTGTTCTGGTTACCCCTCAAGGAAATACCCGGCCTAGGCACCCTCGCCAACGCCCTACTGGTAGGTCTCTCAGCCGATATAGCGATGGACCTCATTCCCGACCCCAGCGGGCTTCTTGCCCAGTGGACCTATCTGCTGGCAGGAATTCTGGCCTTTTCCTTTTTTGACGCCCTCTACCTGGGGGCCCAGTTTGGTTCAGGCCCGCGCGATGGGCTCATGACCGGGCTGGTGCGGGTCAGCGGGCGGCCGGTCTGGCTGGTACGCACCCTCCTTGAGGTAACCGTGGTGGCAGTAGGTATCGCCCTAGGCGGCCACTTCGGTGTGGGCACCCTGATCATTGCCTTTTCTGTGGGGCCCCTCATCGGCTGGTTCCTGCCCTACCTGACGGTTCCTCTCACCCCGCATTTGCGCCCCTCCCAGCAGAAAAATACCGCTTAAGTCAGAAGAACCCACCTAGTTGAGCTAGGTGGGTTCTTCTAGGCCAGATACCTATGAGCCAGGCAGAGACCCGCAGGCAGGGCCCCTAAGGCAGGACCCCTAGTTGCGGAAGCCGTGTACCGGGGAGGGAATACGCCCGCCACGGGCCACAAAGGCCTCGGCAGATTCGGGGTGGGCCGGCATCACCGGGGCCCGGCCCAGCAGGCCACCGAATTCAACCATCTGGCCAACCTCCAGGCCGATAGCTGGAATAACCCGCACTGCGGTGGTCTTATGGTTCATTACCCCAATGGCAGCCTCATCAGCGATCATGGCCGAAATGGTGGCCGCAGGGGTATCGCCGGGGATAGCCACCATATCGAGGCCCACAGAGCAGATGGCGGTCATAGCTTCCAGCTTATCTAAGGTAATCTTTCCGGCGGCAGCGGCCTCAATCATGCCAATATCCTCAGAGATCGGAATGAAGGAGCCAGAGAGGCCACCCACATGTGAGCAGGCCATGAGCCCGCCCTTCTTGACCGCGTCATTGAGCAGGGCCAGGGCAGCAACAGTACCGTGAGTACCCACCGACTCTAGGCCCATTTCTTCTAGAACGTGGGCAACAGAGTCGCCCACCTCAGCGGTAGGGGCCAGGGAAAGGTCAACAATACCGAACTCCACCCCCAGGCGCTCAGCGGCCAGGGTGCCTACCAGCTGGCCCATGCGGGTAATCTTGAAGGCTGCCTTCTTAATGGCCTCGGCGCAGGCATCAAAGGACTGGCCCTTGACCTTCTCTAGGGCCCGCTTGACCACGCCGGGACCAGAGACACCCACCGAAATGACGGTATCTGCCTCTTGTACCCCGTGGAAGGCCCCAGCCATGAAGGGGTTATCTGAGACCGCGTTGGCAAAGACCACCAGCTTAGAGCAGCCAAAGCCGTGGGCATCGGCTGACCCCTCAGCGGTTTGGCGAATCACCTCACCCATAGTGCGCACAGCGGTCATGTTAATACCGGCCCTAGAGGAACCAATATTGACCGATGCGCAGACTACGCTCGTCTCGTTCAGGGCCCGGGGGATGGACCGCATGAGCTTCTCATCGGCCGGGGTTGCCCCCTTATCGACCAGGGCGGTAAAGCCGCCAATGAAATTGACCCCCACAGCCTGGGCCGCTGCATCTAGGGTTTTGGCGAACTCAACATAGTCTTCATCAGCAGAGGCACCTGCCACCAGGGCAATCGGGGTAACCGAAATACGCTTATTGATGATGGGGATGCCCAGTTCAGCCTCAATGCCTTCAGCTACCTCAACCAGGCGGGCGGCCCGGCTGGTGATCTTATCGTAGATCTTCTGGCGGGCTACTGCCCCATCTGAGTCGGCACAGTCAAGAAGGGAAATGCCCATGGTGACGGTGCGGATATCGAGTTTATCTTCCTCGATCATCTGCAGGGTCTCAAGGATATTACCGGCGGGGTTGCTAAACATTCGTGCTGGCTCCTAGAGGGTGTGCATGGCCTGGAAGATAGCGTCAGACTGAATCCTAATCTGCACCCGCTGCTCTTCTTCTACCGGTTTCATGGCCTCTTGCAGCTCAGTGATGGACTGGCCTGCCTCATCGAAGCTGCCCTGCAAAATCATGGTGAAGTAGCCCTGCATGAGGGTCTGGGAGAGGTTTTCAATATTGACCTTGCGCTGGGCTAGGGCAGTAGTAACGGCGGCAACGATGCCTTCATGGTCAAGACCGGTCACGGTCAGAATGATTTTCATGGCTTTCCTTCTTAGAGAATGCGATTGCAGAAAGGGGCCTGGCTGCTAAGACCTCACAAGAAAACAGGCTACCAATTGCCCCTGCTTCTGAGCCAACTGGTAGCCTGCCTGCTTGAAAAGAAACTGTCTCTTAGCGCTGGGCGGCGATGTAGAGTTCGCCTGCGCCCTGAACCTTCAGGTCAGTAGGTTCGCCAACATACATCAGAGACTGAGTGCCGGTCAGCTCGAAGGTCTGCTCTGTTGAAGAGACCTGCAGCTTTCCTGAGGTGCAGAGGACTGTTGCCAAACCGGCCAGGGGCAGCTTGACCTCTTGCCCTTCCTCAAGGGCCAGGTAGGTGACAGAAAGACGCTCATCCCACATGGAGTATTCCAGGGCCCGATCGCTGCTGGGCTGGGGCCGCTGGATGCTGGGGGCGGACTGGGCTTCACCCAGGATCTTAATGAGCTCTTCTTCATCAATGTGCTTAGGGGTCAGGCCGGCCCGCATAACGTTATCTGAAGGGTTCATCAGCTCAATGGCTGTACCTGAGACGTAGGCATGAACCTGGCCATCAGGGGTGTAGGCTGACTCGCCGGGGGCCAGGTAGATCAGGTTCATGACCAGGGCAACCAGTAGGCCCCTGTCGCCGGGGTACTTGCTATCTACCAGCTGGACCAGTTCAGCTACTCCGGCCAGGACTGATTCCTGGCCAGGAACCTGCCCCTGCTGCTCGGTGAAGTTCAGGGCCGCCTGGCGGGTCTGCTCTAGGGCCTGGCCGGCTACCTGCTGGGGCAGACGGATAATTGCAGCTAGCAGTTCCTTGGGGGTCTTGACCTCTTCTAGGAGCTGGGCCAGCCAGGTGAGTTCAAATTCCTGGGCAATGTAGGAAAGCTCAGAGAATTCCCTCACACCGGTTAGAATTCGCATATTGGTCAAAGCAATGACTGTTTCAGGCTTTGAGAATCTATCCTTGTAATTTCGAGCAGGATCATCAAGGGCAATACCTCGCGCATTTTCATCCTCAAAACCAAGCTGGGCCTGTTCATCGGTGGGATGAACCTGAATTGAGAGGGGTGACTCAATGGCCAGGATTTTGAAGAGGAAGGGGAAGGTGTCGCTCCTACGGCTGGGGTTGAGGAAGCGGTCTGGCTGCTGGGAAACCAGGGCATCTAGGGGCTGGCTACTGCCATCGACCTGGGCAATTGAGGGGGCAGAGGAGTGGGCTCCCACCCAGAGCTCAGCTTCAGGCTGCTCGGTCGGAGCGGGAACTCCACGCATCTTAGCTAGGGTCTGGTAAGAACCCCAGGCATAGTTCTGAATCGGATTATCTAAAGAAAAAAGTTCACCCATAGACACTATCCAACCACGCTTAGCCCCCCTCTTCTATGGACAAGCCGAATAAAACCTGGTGTTTATCGCCATAAAATCACACTCTAGGGGGCACGTCTTACCCACATATTCAACTCCAACCACATAAACTTGTTTCTTGTGAATACTATTGATTTAACCGCATCTTTTAAGGCCTACGACGTTCGTGGCATCGTAGGAGAAACCATTACCGCTGAAACTGTTCGGGCAACCGGTGCAGCCTTCGTGGACGTTCTTGGGCTAGCTGGCCAGAAGGTCCTTGTCGGTGCTGATATGCGCCCCTCCGGCCCCGAATTCATGGAAGCCTTCGCCCAGGGCGCTACCGCCCGTGGCGCTGACGTGGTTAACATTGGCCTGATTTCTACCGATGAGCTCTACTTTGCCTGCGGTGTTGAGATGGCTGCCGGTGTTACCTTTACCGCCTCCCATAACCCGGCTGAATACAACGGCATGAAAATGTCTAAGGCCGGCGCTGTTCCCCTCTCTTCTGAGTCTGGCCTCTTTGAGATCCGTGACCTGGCCCAGAAGTACCTCAATGAGGGTGAAATCCCCGCCGTTGAGGCTCCCGGCTCTGTATCTGAGAAGGATGTTCTCAAGCCCTACGCCGAGTACCTGCGCAAGCTGGTAGACCTTTCAGGCATTCGCCCCCTGAAGGTTGTAGTGGATGCCGGTAACGGTATGGGTGGTTTGACCACTCCTGCTGTTCTAGGCGACGCTATCCTACCCGGCCTGCCCCTGGAGATCGTTCCCCTCTACTTTGAGCTGGACGGCACCTTCCCCAACCACCCGGCTAACCCCCTAGAACCTGCCAACCTGCTTGACCTGCAGAAGGCTGTTGTTGAGCACGGTGCTGATATTGGTCTGGCCTTCGACGGCGACGCTGACCGCTGCTTCGTCATTGACGAGAAGGGTGAGCCTGTTACTCCTTCTGCCATTACCGCCCTAGTTGCTGAGCGCGAGATTGCCCGGGCCCAGGCTGAAGGCAATGAAGAGCCTGTTATTATCTACAACCTGATTACCTCTAAGGCTGTACCGGAGCTGGTTGAGAAGCTAGGTGGCCGGGCCATTAAGACCCGCGTTGGCCACTCCTTCATTAAGGCTGTTATGGCTGAAGAGTCTGGCGTTTTTGGTGGCGAGCACTCAGCCCACTACTACTTCAAGGACTTCTTCAACGCCGACACCGGTATGCTGGCTGCTATGCACGTACTGGCTGCCCTGGGTCAGAGCGAGCAGCCCCTCTCTGAGCTGGGCGCTGCCTACTCCCCCTATGTTCCCTCAGGCGAGATTAACTCTGAGCTGGAAGACAAGGCTGGCGCTATTGCCCGCGTTGCCGCCTTCTTCGGCGATAGCGTTGAGGTATCTGACATGGACGGCACCACCTTCGAGCACAAGACCGAAGGCTGGTGGGCTAACCTGCGCCCCTCTAACACCGAGCCCTTCCTGCGGCTGAACCTTGAGGCCCCCGATCAGGCCACCATGGAGCGGGTCCGCGATACCATCCTCAAGATTGTTCGTGAGGGCTAAGGCCCAAGATTCTCAGCAGCAGCCTGCCAGCTTCTGCTGAGCCTTCTTTCCCTCACAAAGGACCGCCCCAGATCCCACCCTTCAGCGGTGGAATCTGGGGCGGTCCTTCCTTAAGCTGCCCTACAGACTGAGCTTAGGAAGCCCGGGCCTGGTCGTGGAGCATCCACTGGTCGGGGCCGAAGATTTCGTACTGGATGCTGGTGCCGGGCAGACCAGCTTCTACCAGCTGGGAGCGGACCTCCTGCATGAAGGGCAGGGGGCCACAGAGGTAGGCTGAGGCATTGGCAGGAAGGTTCAGCTGAGAAACGTCAACCCTGCCCTCAAAGTCGCCCTCACCGTCTGCCTCAATGAAGGAGACCAGGCGGCCCTTCTCTAGCATTTCAACGTAGGCGGTCATCTCATCGCGCAGGGGCCAGGTGGTGAAGGAACGGTCAGCATGTACAACAACGACTTCGCGCTTGGAACCGGTGGCGGCCAGCTCTGAGAGGAAGGCGATCATGGGGGTAACACCGATACCTGCTGAGAAGAGGTAGAGGGGCTTGGATTCGTCGTCGCCGAAAGCGCCCAGGGTAACGTCTCCGTAGGGGTTGGAGATCTCAACGATAGCGCCAACTTCTAGCTGGTGCAGGATGGGGGTCATTTCACCGGCGGTATCTAGCTTGATAGCTACCCGGCGCTGGTTCTTTTCGGCAGGTAGCAGGGTGAACTGACGGGCCTGGCGCAGGCCGTCCTTGGCCTTGGTGACGATGGAGACGTACTGGCCGGCAATGGCGTCGGTCATGGCAACGGCATTGGCGGGCTCAAAGGTCAAGTCAAGGACGTTTTCGCCGGTTTCCTTGCGCTCTACCAGGCGGAAGGGGGCGAACATGACGTCGTTGGCCTGGGAGGCGTAGAGGCCCTTTTCGAGCTTGATGAGGGCGTCGGCCATCAGCCAGTAGACCTCGGTCCAGGCTTCTGCGATTTCGGGGGTTAGGATCTCGCCCAGGTTAGCGGCGATTGCCTCGAAGAGGTACTTGTAGACGGTGGGGTATTCTTCTTCGCGCAGGCCCAGGGAGGCGTGCTTGTGGGCTACGCGGGAGAGGACCTCATCAGGGTACTTGTCGGGGTTGGCCAGAATGTAGGAGGCAAAAACCGCAATGGAGCCGGCCAAGGCCTTGGGCTGAGTGCCTTCAAGCTGGGAGGAGCGGGAGAACATGCCATCGAGCAGGTCGGGGCGGGCTGCAAACATGCGCTGGTAGAAGTCGGGGGTGATGTCGTTGATACGCTCGGCAATGACGGGCAGGGTGGCCTCAATGACGGGGCGGGACTTGGCTGAGAGCACTGCTCCTCCTTGGTGACAGAGTGTTGTTAAACCACCCTAAATTTAGCATATTAAATACTAAATTACCGTCTAGGCTCCCTCGAAAGTTCCAGAAAAACAGGCCCAGACCCAGCAGAAGAAGTAAGGGAAGCGACCACCACCCCATCAAGCGAGCGCAAAAAGACCTCCCTGGCCTGATCTAGAACCCCCCGCAAAAGGCAGGAGCCCCGCAGCGGGCAGCCCCCCTCAGGCGAACCGCAGTCCACCAAGGGCTGGTCCCCCTCTGCCCGGCGGACAACCTGCCCCACGCTCACCTGCCGGCCGGCCTCAGAAAGGCTCACCCCGCCGCTCCTGCCCCGCCTAGACTCAACCCAGCCCTCCTGGGCCAAGAAGGCAACGGCCTTAGCCACATGGTTATAGGGCACCCCCACCCCTTGGGCTACCTGCTGGGAAGAGACCTGCTGCTGCTGATCAAGACCAGCCAAAAACATCAGCACCCGCAGGGAAACATCTGAAAAAGCAGTCAGCCTCATAAACTACCAATCCCTCTCACCAGAAGATAAAAACTAAAAAACAAGACTAGTGCCACCATTAGGTACAATAGGAAACACACACAGGGCAGAACCCCGACCCTAGGGGGTTTGTCCAGGAAAAACCTTACTCGCCCCTGCCAGGCTGCCTCCCCCAAATTTCAGGGCGGCCACCGGCATATCGCATCTAAAGGAAGAACACCGTGTCACAGCTAGACGCATCCATCCAAGAACTTCTGAGCATTGAAGGCGCCATCGGAGCAGCCCTGGTTGATATCTCCTCAGGTATGGCCCTAGCCTCTGGCGGAACCCCCGGCTTTGACCTGAGCATTGCAGCAGCAGGCAATTCTAACCTTGTACGGGCTAAGCTCAGCACCATGGAAGACCTAGGGCTTAGCGGAAGTGTCGAAGACTTCATGATTACCCTCAGCTCCCAGTACCACCTTATCAATGTCCTCAACTCTGAAGGAACCAGCGGCCTCTTCCTCTACCTGATTCTTGATCGGCACACAGCCAACCTGGCCCTAGCCCGCTACAAGCTCAAGGCTGTAGCAGACCGCCTAGCCATCTAAGGCAGGCCACAGCCAGCAGATAGAAGCAAGAAGGCCCCCAGCTCAGACTGGGGGCCTTCTGTCTAGTTCACAAGCGGTAAGGGCCTAGACCATCTCTTCGCCTAGGGCCTCACCCATCAGGGTATCTTCGGTCGCAGCCCTATTCTGTTGCAGGGAAACCAGCTGCCCATCACGCATCACAGCAATCCGGTGGCAGACCTCAATCAGCTCAGACATATCCGAACCAATCAGAATAATAGAGGTTCCCTTCTCGGTCAGGTCAGTGAGCATCTTATAGATTTCGCTCTTAGCGCTCACATCAATACCCCGGGTAGGGTGATTCAAGATCAGCAGCTCGCAGTCGCTACTAATCCACTGGGCCAGGGCCACCTTCTGCTGGTCCCCGCCAGAGAGCTTGCCGATCTCACCCTGAATATTGGTTGTCTTAATCTGCAGCTTCTGAATCTGCTCAGCTACCTCACGCAGGGCTGAAATTTCATGCAAGAAACCGCCGGGCCCATCAATCTGCCGGCCCTGCATTAAGGTCTTAGCAATAGAACGCTCATTGGCCAGGCCCAGCTCGTCGTCATCATCAGATAGGTAGCCGATTCCTAGGGCCACAGAATCATCGGCAGAGCCAATAGAGACCTCTTGACCGTTGATCTTGAGCTGCTTGAAGCTGGCGCTCTGATCGACCCCCACCAGGGCGGCAGCGACCTCGTTAATACCTGAGCGGCGCAGACCGGTCAGGCCAAAGATTTCCCCGCGGCCAACAGAGAAAGTAACCTCTTTCAGGCCTCCCTGCGGGCTAGAAAGGCCCTCAATGACCAGCTTGGGCTCATCGGCTAAATAGTCGCCGGGGCGGCCGCCTAGGGCCACCTCCCGCCTAAACATCTTGAAGGCGATTTCGTCTATAGAAAGGGTTCCTGGAACAATCTCTTCACTAATTACCCCGTTGGAAAGAATAACGGCCCGGTTAGCCAAAGAACGCACCTCGTCAATTCGGTGCGTAATATAAATAATCGCCCGGCCCTCAGCAGCTAATTTACGGGTGACCTCATGCAGCTGGAAAATCTCGTAATCGTTAAAAGTGGCAGCGACCTCGTCCATGAGCACCAGCTGGGTGTCTTCAGCCTCCATGCGGACCACCTCAACAAGGGCCTGTTCTGCCCGCAGCAAATCGCCCATCTTAGTTCGGGGGTCAAGGGCAAGACCGACCTCATCGAGCAGCCCCTGGGCCCGGATGGCCAGGGAGTCTAGGTCATCAGCAGCGTAGGGGGTTGAGCGGTAGATAGCCTGGGCCACCGTTAGCTCAGGATCAATCTTGAACTTCTGGCGGATGGAGCCTACCCCAGCGGCCAGGGCGTCCTCAGGGGAGCCGGGGGCGTAGACCTTACCGGCGATGGTAATAAAGCCCCCGTTAGGCCTATCCCAGCCTCCAAGGATAGAGACGAAGGTTGATTTACCGGCACCGTTCTCGCCCAGCAGGCCAACGATCTCACCAGCTGCAACCTCTAAGTTGACACCTTTAAGTGCGCGAAGGTGCTCATGGTTTTTAGTGAGGTTCTTGACGCTCAGTAAATTTCCCATCACTTTACTTTCCTTCCAACATGCGAATGATCTTCCCTATACCGCGCAACACTAAACTTTAGGATTGAAAAAATCTCACCACAGGGGTGATGTAGGGGCGGGGGCAGAGCCCCCATAAAGGAGCTACTCCCCTAGATTCTACATAAGATTAGACCAGCTTTTAACCGGCCCATATCAGAGCCCACTTAGGATTCCTACCAGCTAGTAATAAGCACCCTTCTACTGGCTGGAGGGGCAGAAATAAGGAAGGGGGTAGGCCAACCTCCCTAAGAATCAGAAGGTAAGCCTACCCCGGTCCAAAAAACCAGCAGGGGCTAGCAGCTAGGCTAGCTGGGCTGCGAGGGCATCACGCTGGGCGTGGATTTCAGCCGGAACCTTATTGCCCAAGAATTCTAGCCACTGATCAATACCGGGCAGCTCCTGAGCCCATTCCTCCTGATCGACAGCTAGGGCAGCGGCCAGTTCGGCATCGCTAATGTCTAGGCCGTTGAGGTCAAGGTCTTCCTTGCCCGGCACCAGGCCCAGGAAGGTTTCCTGGCCGCCGGCCTTGCCCTCCAGACGCTCAAAGATCCACTTGACCACCCGGGAGTTCTCGCCAAAGCCAGGCCAGGCAAAGCCCCCATCAGGGGTACGGCGGAACCAGTTGACGTAGTAGATCTTAGGCATGTTCTCTTCGCCGTGCTTCTTGCCCAGGTCGATCCAGTGCTGAATGTAGTCACCGGCGTTGTAGCCAATGAAGGGCAGCATAGCCATAGGGTCGCGGCGGACCACACCCACAGCCCCCTTAGCGGCAGCGGTGGTCTCAGAAGAGAGGGTCACCCCGCGGAAGACGCCCTGCTCCCAGCTAGAGGCCTCAGCCACCAGGGGAACGGTGGTCTTACGGCGGCCACCGAAGATCATAGCTGAAAGGGGAACCCCATCGGGGGCGTAGTACTCTTCAGCCAGCATGTCAGCCTGAGAGATTGGGGTGCAGAAGCGGGAGTTGGGGTGGGCCGCTGGGCGGCCAGAGTCAGGAGTCCAGTCCTGGCCCTGCCAGTCAATGAGGTGGTCGGGGGCCTGGTCGGTCTTCCCCTCCCACCAGACAGAGTTATCGTCAGTTAGGGCCACGTTGGTAAAGATGGTGTTGCCCTTGGCAATAGCCCGCATAGCGTTGGGGTTGGTGGACCAGCCGGTTCCCGGGGCGACGCCGAAGAGGCCAGCTTCGGGGTTGACCACGTAAGGCTTGCCCTCCCTAAAGTCGATCCAGGCGATGTCATCGCCCACCATCTCAGCCTTCCAGCCCTCAATGGTGGGGTCCATCATGGCAAAGTTAGTCTTGCCGCAGGCTGAGGGGAAGGCAGCAGAGATGTACTTGCTCTTCCCTTCAGGGTTAGTGACCTTCAAAACCAGCATGTGCTCAGCCATCCAGCCCTGGTCTCGGCCCATGGCAGAGGCAATTCTTAGGGCGTAGCACTTCTTACCCAGCAGGGCGTTACCCCCGTAGCCAGATCCAAAGGACCAGATTTCGCGCTCTTCAGGGAACTGCACAATGTACTTCTCGGGGTTGCAGGGCCAGGGCACGTCAGCCTGTCCCTGAGCAAGAGGGGCCCCTACCGAGTGCAGGGCCTTGACGAAGAAGGCACCGGTAGCTGTCATCTTCTTGAGCACCTCAGCCCCGATGGTGGCCATAATCCGCATAGAGGTCACAACGTAGGCTGAGTCAGTCAGCTCAACACCGTACTTTGGGTTGCTGGCATCCAGGGAGCCCATGACGAAAGGAATGACGTACATGGTCCGCCCCCGCATAGAACCGGCGAAGAGCTGAGTGAGGGTGGCCTTCATTTCTACCGGGTCACGCCAGTTATTGGTAGGGCCAGCTCCCTCTTCGGTTGCTGAACAGATAAAGGTTCGCTCCTCTACCCGGGCTACGTCATCTGGGTCTGATAGGGCCAGGTAGGAGTTTGGAAACTCGTGGTCACTGAGCCTATGGAAGGTTCCAGCCTCAACCAGTTGGGCCGCTAGGCGGTCGTATTCCTCCTGGCTGCCGTCAGCCCAGTAGATACGGTCAGGCTGGGTCAGCTCAGCGACCTCAGCAACCCAGGCTAGGAGTTCTGGGTGGTTGGTTGGTGCGTGTGCAGTTATGGTGTCGATTGACAGTTCAGTCATCTGACATTTCCCCTCTAGGATCGGTTACTTCTGGGACTCCTCTGTGCCAGAAGTTTCGTGCCCATACCCTCTTACCAGCCGCCCCAAAGGGGTGGGAGGAAAGAGAAAAACGCGCCAACCATTTTTCTGATCTAACGCGTTCGGTGCTGGGCACTCTCACTTCATCGTGTACTCCAAGCCTACCTAGGGCCGGGGGCTTTTACCTCATCTACACGTAAATATTTCTTTACAAATTTCTCTCAAGAGTAGGGTTCGAAGGCGAGAAGAGGCAGATGAGAGCAGGGTCACTCAATTTCAACTTGCGACCCCCCCAGGAAGTCCAGTAGAGTATTACATGTTGCCAAGACGGGTTAGCAAAACCCAGAAGGCATGATGCGCCTGTAGCTCAACGGATAGAGCATCTGACTACGGATCAGAAGGTTGGGGGTTCGAATCCCTTCGGGCGCACCAAGAGAAAATCCCTTCCCCTTCGGGGGGAGGGATTTTTTTGTCTCTATCTACCCCCAGAAGGGTAGTTTTCAGCACAAAAGAGGGCCTGAGCCTCCCCGTCCCCTAAAATAAGGGAGGACCACCTCAAAGAGCGGCTCAGCCCGCAGCACCTAAGGAGAAGGCTATGACCGTCAACATTACAGTTACCGATGAAAACGGCACCAGCAAGGACGTTAGCTGGGAACCCCACCAGACCATGCTCGAAGCGGTCCTGGCCGCTGGCTTTCCCGTCCTAGCCACCTGCGGCGGCAACGCCTCTTGCGCCACCTGCCACGCCTTTATTGACCCCGACCATTTTGAAGCCTCTGGCCCCCGGGAAGAAGCAGAAGAAGACCTGCTAGACATGATTGACGATATCGCCAACGAATGCTCCCGCCTCAGCTGCCAGACCGAATACTCAGAAGGGATGGAGGGAGCCCATATCACCCTCCAGCCCGGAATGTAGGATCTCGTGCGCCCACATCACACCCTTATTCCCCTCATCACCCTAGCCCTCATTACCGCCTGCAGTGCCCCTAGCAGTAACCCCACTTCTGCTAGCTCCAGCGCCCAGGTAAGCTCAAGTAGCAGTCAGAGCCTCAGCCCGCAGCCAACAGCTAGCCCTGAGGCCAGCCCCTCCCAGGGCCCTTCCCAAACCTCTTCCCAGAGCTCCACCCAGGCCAGCCCCGATGCCAGCTCGGCAGATCCCACCAGCCCCGAGCCCCACCCCACCGGCACCGTCATCACAGTAGAAGCCAGCCAGCCAGCTGCACCTGAAAGCAGCCCAGCAGCTAGCCCACAGCCTGAAAGGCCAGCAGCCAACCAGCAGCCAACAGCTAGCTCCCTGGCAGGCGTTCCCCTCTGTGACTACGGGCAGATCTACATTGAAGCTGCCGTCTTAGAAGGCGGCGCTGCCGGTTCACGCTATATCAACCTGACCTTCACCAACACCGGCAAGACTGACTGCGCCATGAGCGGCTACCCGGCAGTTCACTACGTCAACGCAGCCGGCCAGCAGATTGGGGCCCCGGCAGCTAAGGCTAGCGAATGGTCCTCTAACGGTGGGGTCCTCAGCCCAGGGGCCTCCCTGCCAGCTACCCTCAGAGAGACCCGGGCCCAGCTCTACGGCGAGTCCTGCCAGAGCGTCTCAGCCCGCGGCTACTCTATTACCACCCCCGGAGCCTCCCAGCCCCTGATCCTGACCTTTGCCGCAGAGGCCTGCTCTAATAGCGCCATCAGCCAGCTGTCAGTAGGAGCTGTAGGAGCCACCCCCTAGCTGCCAGCCAAACCCAGCTGATCCCAGCTGATCCCAGCCAACCTAAGCCGGGTGTAGGCCCTAGAAGGCAGCCTGCACCCGGCTTAGGGATAATAGGTCTATGACCACCTCTGAAGACCGCCCAGCCCTCTCCCTCTTCTCCCCCGCCACCCAAGGCTGGTTCCAAGAGGCCTTCGCAGCGCCCACCCCGGTCCAAGAAGAGGCCTGGAAGACAATCGCCGCAGGCCAGCACACCCTCATTGTTGCCCCCACCGGCTCCGGTAAAACCCTCTCCGCCTTCCTCTGGGCCCTAGACCAGCTCCACCGGCAACCCAGCCAGCCTGGCACCCAGATCCTCTATATTTCCCCCCTCAAGGCCCTGGGCAGTGACGTTGAACGGAACCTGCGGGCCCCCCTAGCTGGCATCGGCAAAACAGCCCAGCAGCTAGGCCTCAGCAGCCCAGCAATCCAGCTAGGAGTCCGAAGCGGCGACACCCCACCCCAGGAGCGGCGCCAGCTGCTGGCCAAGCCACCCCATATTCTGATTACCACCCCCGAGTCCCTCTTCCTGATGCTGACCTCTAAGGCCCGCTCCACCCTCACCCAGGTCAAGACCGTCATTATTGATGAGGTCCACGTTCTTGCCGGCAGTAAACGGGGAGCCCACCTGGCCGTTAGCCTAGAACGCCTAGACCAGCTCCTAGAAAGCCCAGCCCAGCGTATCGCCCTCTCAGCAACAGTTGAACCGGTAGAAACCGTAGCCCGCTTTGTGGGCGGGATTAAACCTGTAGAAATTGTTCGGCCCCCGGCGCAGAAGGAATGGAAGATGACCCTCTCCGTTCCAGTCCCCGACATGACCGCCCTGGCCGGCCCTAACGCCCTCGGCGAGCAGGACCCACCGGCCCCCAACCCCCAGGGGTCAGGGGCCTACCTCAAAAAACTGCAGGAGAGAACCCAGGCCAGTATTCGGGCCTTTGAGACAACCACCAGCTCCCAGCAGACCTTCGATGACGGGGTCGTAGGCAGTGACTCCCTAGCTGAAGTGCCCCCAGCAGCCACCGCCTTCGACCTGGCCGAAGAACTACCAGCCAACCAGAGCCTGGCCCAGGCCCTAGCCCAGAAACTAGGCCTGAGCAGCCCAACCCTAGGCCCAAGCCAGCAGGCAGACCCACCCCAGCAGGCCGGATCTAGCCTGAGCAGCCCCGGCCTAGCAGGCGGCTACCAGGCCTCCATCTGGCCCCATGTAGAAGAAAGAATCGTAGACCTGGTAGAAGCCCACCGCTCCACCCTGGTCTTCACCAACTCCCGTAGCCTGGCTGAAAAAATAACAGCCCGCCTCAACGAAATCTACCAGGGCCGCCTTCAGGCCCGGGGCCAGGCAGAAGACCCCCTGGCCTGCCCCCAACTGGCTAGGGCCCACCACGGGTCAGTCTCCAAGGACCAGCGCAAGCAGATTGAAGAAGCCCTCAAGGCCGGCCAGCTAGCCTGCGTCGTTGCCACCAGCTCCCTAGAACTAGGCATCGACATGGGCCACATAGACCTTGTTATCCAGGTAGAAGCCCCCCACTCAGTAGCAGCTGGCCTGCAAAGAATCGGCCGGGCCGGCCACCAGGTAGGCCAGGTCTCAACCGGCTACATCTACCCCAAGCACCGGGGCGATCTGCTCACCGCAACCGTCACCCTCCAAAGGATGCTCCAAGGTGCCATAGAGCCCCTGAGCATCCCCTCCAACCCCCTCGACATCCTGGCCCAGCAAACCCTAGCAGCCTGCGCCCTAGGCCCCATCGATGTTGAAGCCTGGTTCGAAGCCCTCAGGTCAACCGCCCCCTTCGCCAGCCTGCCCCGGGCCGCCTACGAAGCAACCCTTGACCTTCTAGCTGGCAAATACCCCTCAGAGGAATTCTCAGAACTCCGCCCCCGCCTGATCTGGGACCGGCAGGAAGGATCAATCCAGGGCCGCCCAGGAGCCCAAAGGCTAGCGGTCACTAGCGGAGGAACCATCCCCGACCGGGGCCTCTTCCCCGTCTACCTGGCTGGAGCGGCAGAAAGCAAGAGCCCCAAAAGAGTAGGGGAACTCGACGAAGAAATGGTCTACGAATCTAGGGCCGGGGATGTGATCGCCCTAGGAGCATCCTCCTGGCGGATTGAAGAGATCAGCCACGACCGGGTCACCGTCAGCCCGGCCCCCGGCCAACCCGGCCGCCTACCCTTCTGGCACGGCGACTCCCCCGGCCGCCCCCTAGACCTAGGACAGGCCCTAGGGGCCTTCAACCGGACCCTCAGCCAAAAACTCAGCAAGGACCGGAAGGCCGCCGAGCAGGAACTCAAGGACCTAGGCCTAGACCAGTGGGCTACAGATAACCTACTAGCCTACCTGCAGGAGCAGCTAGAGGCAGGCGGGCAGGTCCCCAGCGACCGGCACCTACTCCTAGAACGCTTTGAAGACGAAGTAGGAGACTGGCGGCTAGTTCTCCACTCCCCCTTCGGCATGCCCGTCCACTCCCCCTGGGCCCTAGCAGTAGGCCAAAGGGCCCAGGAACGCTACGGGGTTCGGGCCTCAGCTATGGCCGCCGACGACGGTATCGTTCTGCGCCTGCCAGCTACAGAAGCAGAACCGCCCGGGGCTGACCTTTTCATCTTTGACCCAGCCGACCTAGAAGAAATCGTGACCGAAGAGGTGGGCAGCTCCGCCCTCTTTGCCTCCCGCTTCCGGGAAAACGCCGCCCGGGCCCTGCTCCTACCCCGCAAGGACCCCGGCCGGCGCACCCCCCTCTGGCAGCAGCGGCAGCGGTCAGCCCAGCTACTAGATGTAGCCCGCAAGTACCCCAGCTTCCCCCTTCTGCTTGAAACCGCCCGAGAATGCCTCCAAGATGTCTATAACCTGCCGGGCCTGCTAGAGATCCAGAGGGACATCGCCGCCCAAAAAATCAGCCTCTCTGAACTAGAAACCGACCACCCCTCCCCCTTCGCCCGCACCCTGCTCTACAGTTACGTCTCCCAGTTCCTCTACGAAGGAGACGCCCCCCTAGCCGAGCGAAAGGCCGCCGCCCTAGCCCTTGACCCCGAACTGCTCTCAGAGCTCCTGGGCAAGGAACAGCTCAGAGAGCTCCTCGACAGCCAGGTGATCCGCAGCGCCGAAGCCCGCCTGCAAAGAACCGACCCCAACTGGCGGCTCAAGGGCCTAGAAGGAGCCGCTGACCTGCTGCGCCTGCTAGGTCCCCTCAGCCCAGAAGAGGCAGCAGACCGCCTCTACCAGCCCGGCCAAGACAATAAGGACCCCATCAGCCCCCAGCAGGCCAAGGACTACCTCGAAGAACTAGTCAGTAGCCGCCGGGCCCTAGTCTTCCGCCTCAAGGGGCAGGAGGTCTATGCCCTCCTAGAAGACGCCTCCCGCCTCAGGGATGCCCTAGGAGTCCCCCTGCCCAGCGGCCTACCATCAGCCTTCACCCAGCCCCAAGAACACCCCCTCCTTGACCTGATCGCCCGCTACGCCCGAACCCATGCCCCCTTCACAGCCGCCCAGCTAGCAGCCTCCCTAGGCCTAGGGGTGGCCGTAGTCCAGCAGGCCCTAACCGCCCTAGCAGCAGACCGGCGGGTCCTCTCTGGGGACTTCCTACCTGAAGAACTAGCAGCCGAACTCTCCCTAGCCAGAACCGGCTCCAGCGACCCCAGCTACTGGCAGGGCACCCAGTGGGTCCACCGGGAGGTCCTCAAAAGTCTCAGGGCCCGCTCCCTTGCCGCCCTGCGGGCTGAAGTGGAACCGGTAGCCCCCAGCAGCTACGCCCGTTTCCTGGGCCCCTGGCAGCACCTTGAAAGCTGGCAGGCCCAAGAAATCACCGCCGCCCCCGGCACCTTCGGCAGCCCCCAGCAGGACAGGACCCTGAAGCAGGACCAGTCAGCCATGCTCCAGGGCTACGACGGCCTACTGACCCTTGTAGACCAGCTGGCCGGAGTCCGCCTTCCAGCCTCAGCCCTAGAGCCGCTCATCCTCTCCAGCCGCCTCAAGGACTACAGCCCAGCCCTACTAGACTCAGCCATGAGCGCCGGAGACATCCTCTGGAGCGGCTCAGGCCAACTCAACAGCAAGGAAGGCTGGATCTGCCTACACCTGGCAGAAACAGCGGCCCTGACCCTAGCTGACCAGGCAGAAAGGGAAGAAACCCTAGCCAACCTGGGCCCCCTTGAGCAGAGAATCTACCAGCTCCTACAAGGCGGCCACTTCTTCCAGCAGATTCAAGCCCAGCTACGGGCTGAAGGCAGCCAGGAGGAGGCAGAACCTAGCAGGCTCTCCCAGGCCCTCTGGAACCTGGTCTGGGCCGGCCTAGTTACCGGCGATACCTTCGCCCCCGTCCGGGCCCTCCTCCAGCAGGGAGGCAACAGCCACCGAACCCAGGCCCCCCGCCCCCAGCCTCGGCGGGCAGGACTCCGGCGGGGAGCAGCCCGCCTCTCCTCCTCCCGCCTGGGTCTAGCCAGCAGCAGCCTCTCCCAGCTAGGTGAGCAGGTCAGCCCCATCAACCAGGGCCGCTGGTCCAGGCTAGAAACTGACCCCCTTGAACCCACCCTGGCAGCAGCAGCCCGAGCCGAGCTGCTGGTTGACCGCTACGGGGTGCTGACCCGAGGGGCCGTAGCAGCAGAAGACACCCCCGGCGGTTTTAGCAGCATCTATAAGGTACTGGCCCAGGCAGAAGAAAAGGGCCTAGCCCGCAGAGGCTACTTCATTGAAGGCCTAGGAGCAGCCCAGTTCTCCCTGCCTGCAACCATCGATCGGCTGCGCTCGCTGGAGGAAGAAAGAGAAAGGAAGATCAGCCAAAGCCCCAGTCAGGAATCCGGCCAGCAGGGCCCCTACCGGCCCGTCCGCACACGCCAGTTCAGCCTGCAACTGCTGGCGGCAACAGACCCGGCCAACCCCTACGGCTCTACCCTGCCCTGGCCAGAGGCCCACAGCTGGGACCCCCAGCAGAAAACCCTCAAGCACCGGCCCGGGCGCAAGGCAGGAGCCAGCCTGATCCTGGCCGACGGCGAACCAGTCCTCTACCTTGAGCGCGGCGGAAAGACCCTGCTGCCCTTCACCGACTCCCCCCGCCTGCTCGATTTAGCCGCCCAGCTCATTGGACAGCTGATCAGCAAGGGGGTGGCAGATAAGATCCTGATTGAGACAGCCGGTGGGCTAGATATCCTCAGCAAACCAGACCCCAGCAGCTACCCCCAGCCCCCGGGCCCGCGCACCCTAAAGGATGGCCCCCTAGCGGAGCACCCCCTAGCGGAAGACACCCTAGTGGAACACCCCCTAGCGGCCCTGCGCCGAAGCCTACTGGCAGCCGGCTTCTACGCCAGCGCCCAGGGGCTCAGAATGAGGAAAAGCTATTAGAGGGAAAACCCCCAGGCTGGCAACCCACCAGAGCAGACCCAAAAAAATAGCCTACCCTGGTGGGACAGGGTAGGCCAGAAAAAGGGATTCTTAGGTGGCTTAGGCCGTCAGCTGCTGATCAAGGCCCTGGTAGCCAGCCCGGAACTCTCGAACGCTCCGAAGCAGGTGCACATAGAAGGCACCCAGGGACATCACAAGCAGCATCACCATCACAATGGTCAAAAACAGATTCATTTGTCAGACCTCCATCTAGGGGCAGGTGGCAGGGAAAACCACCTACGGGGTCGGGGGGAAGAAGCAGCACAGGAAGATGCTGAAACTCCCCAATGTGGGTTGGGAATAGCCGCCTAACTCACCTGTGAGACAGGCGACGTACACTGAATATACCTGTTTAGGGCACAAAACGCACCTTCAAAGCCCAAGGTTGTCCGACAAATGACTGGCAATAACCCCCAACTCAGGAGAAAAAATGCCCGAAGGCGATACCGTCTGGCGCCAGGCCAGAGACCTCCACAGGGCCCTAGCTGGCCGCCAAACCCACCAAACCGACTTCCGCTACCCCCGGGTAGCTGACCTCAACCTAGCTGGCCACCCCATCCACGGAGCCCTGGCTCGGGGAAAGAACATCCTCATCAGAATAGGCTCCCTCACCGTCCACTCCCACCTGAAAATGGACGGCATCTGGCACCTCTACAGCCAAGACCCCCAGGGCAAAACAGAACCCTGGCGCCGCCCAGCCTCCCAAGCCCGAGCTATTATCCGGGCCAACGCCCGCCTCACCCCCCAAGGAAGCCCCCTGCCCGGCAGCCTGCCCCTAGAGGCAGTCGGCTTCACCCTAGGCCTCCTAGAGGTCTACCTCACCGAAGAAGAGGGCAAAAAACTAGGCCACCTAGGCCCAGACCTGCTAGGGCCCGACTGGGACCCTGACCTAGCCAGCAAGCGGCTACTAGCCCGCCCCGACCGCCCCCTGGGAGTAGCCCTTCTAGACCAGAAAAACCTGGCAGGAATCGGCACCATCTACCGGGCAGAAACCCTCTTCCTCAGCGGCCTAGACCCCAGAACCCCCGTAGGCGCAGTCCCCAACCTACCCCAGGTCCTAGCCTGGGCCCAGGCCCTCCTCGAAGCCAACCGCTCCAGACCCCACCGGGTCACCCACACCAGCGCCCAACCCCTCTGGTGCTACGGGCGAGAAGGCCAACCCTGCTACCGCTGCTCCAGCCCCATCATCAAAGAAGACCTCTCAGAGGCAGGAGTCAACGAAAACCGCTACACCCCCGGTCACCTACTGACCAGAGAAGAGGACGTAGACCGCATCAGCTTCCGCTGCCCCCGCTGCCAAAAACTCTTCAGCTAAACTACCCCTATGAGCAGCTTCACCCCCAGCTACAGCCCAGATACCGCCCTGCAGGAAGCCCTAGCCGCCCGCTTCCTGCGCTACTCGGCCATCTCAAGCCAGTCAAAGGCCTCAGCCAGCGCCATCCCCAGCAGCCCAGGCCAGTGGGAACTAGCCCACCTGCTCAAAGAAGAACTGCAAGAAGCCGGGGCCTCCGAGATCCACCTCAGCGACAGCTGCGTGCTTACCGCCCGCATCCCCTCAACCCTTCCCGCAGACAGGCAAGCCCCCGCAATCGGCTTCTGCACCCATCTAGACACAGTGGACGTGAACCTCTCCCCCACCGTACAGGCCCGCCTGATCCACTACCCCGGCGGGGACATCTGCCTCAACCCCGACCTCAATATCTGGCTCCGGGAAAGCGAACACCCAGAAATCACCCGCTACAGCGGCCAGCCCATCCTTGTCACCGACGGCACCAGCGTCCTGGGAGCAGACGACAAGGCCGGAATCGCCTCAGTCATGGAAGCAGCCACCCGCCTACTCGCTGAAGACGCCCAGCACACCGCCCCCGCCCACCCCGATATCTACCTCTCCTTCGTACCCGATGAAGAAATCGGCCTACGCGGAGTACGCACCATGGATCTGGCCCGCTTCCCCGTCAGCTACGCCTACACCCTAGACTGCTGTGAACTGGGTGAGCTGGTTGAAGCCACCTTCAACGCTGGGCATGCCCGCCTGCACATTGAGGGTGTGACCGCCCACCCCATGAACTCCAAGGGAAACCTGATCAACCCGATTCTGCTGGCCCACGACTTTATCGCGGCCCTCGACCGCACCCAGACCCCCGAGCACACCGAGGGGCGAGAGGGCTACCTCTGGGTCAACGGTATCGACGGCAACCAGGCGACCGCTACCGTCGATATAAGTATCCGCGATCATGACCGGGCAGGCTACGACAGCAAGAAAGCCTTCCTGCGCGATCTTGCCGAGCGGACGGCAGAGTCCAACCCGCGGGCGTCCGTGCGCCTGGATATCTCAGATATCTACAGCAATCTAGAGGATGCCAAGACCAACACCAACGCTGTGGCGTCCGAGCGTCTGCGTGCCGCCTTTACCCGGCTGGGTATCGAGCCCATCAACCTGGCCATGCGCGGGGGAACCGACGGCTCCTACCTCTCCACCCAAGGCATCTTCACCCCCAACTTTTTCACCGGGGCGCACAACTTCCACTCCAACTGCGAGTTCCTGCCCCTACCGGCCTTTGAGGCCAGCTACCGGGTAGTGCGCCAACTCATGACCAGCTAAAGTTCTGCCATAATAGAGCCCATGCGCCGAGTCAACCGCCACCTTGCCCCCAAGCCCCTGCCCCAACGCAAGGGGATTGACGCCGTCTCCTTTGTGCTACCCGACGCGGGCAACCCCGAAGACGACACCCTGGGGGCAACCACGGTGTTGGACTACCTGGTAGCCCGCTTCTACCCCCACGAACGGGCCCTCTTCACCCGCCGCTTCGAAGACCAAGAAATCCAACTAGCTGACGGACAACCCCTCAGCCCCCAGGCCCCCCTAGCCGGCCAAAAAATCTGGTACTACCGGGAACTAGGGGTCGAAAAACCCGTCCCCTTCGACATGCCCATCCTCTACGAAGACCAATGGGTACTAGCCATCGACAAACCCCACTTCCTGCCCACCACCCCCAACGGCTCCTTCGTAGCCCACACCGCCCTAACCCAGCTACGCGTAAGAGAAAACAACCCCGACCTGATCCCCATCCACCGGCTCGACAGGGCCACAGCCGGGGTAGTCCTCTTCGCCAAAACCCCCCAGGCCCGCGCCCCCTTCCAAACCATGTTCCAGCGGCGAGAACCCAGCAAAACCTACGAGGCAGTTGCCGCCCCCTTAGCCCAGCTGAAGGTCGGTGAAAGCCTCACGGTGCGCTCGCGGATTGATAACCAGCACGGCTCTATGCAGGTAGAGCAGAAGCAGTTTGACCTTCTGCCGGCAGATACCGGCCCCCTGCCCTCTGAAACCAGGGCTGAGCAGCGCAAACGCCACCGGGTGGGGGCCTCCTTTGAGGGGCTTAATGCCCAGTCCCGCATTACCTGCCTGAGTACCTATGAGCTAGCTCCCGGCCTGCTGCCGGCCAGCTCTGAGGCCAACCCGGCCCTGCCCCTGCCTGCAGCTGGAAGCCGGCTGGCCCACTATCTTCTAGAACCGCACACCGGCAAAACCCACCAGTTGCGGGTTCACCTGGCGGCCGCCGGTGCGGCCATTCTAGGCGACACCATCTACCCGAAGGTCCTGCCCCCAGCTGACGACGAACCCGCCCTGCCCCTGCAACTACTGGCCAGGTCCCTGACCTTCCCCCACCCCATCACCGGGCAGGTACTCACTATTCGTAGCCAGCGGCAGCTGGCCCTAGGGCCCCTAACCTAGGGCAGCTTCCTGGGTTAAAGAGGGGACCCTAGGGCCTACCTGAGGGGCCCAGGTTCTGCTAGGAGGGCTGGCCCTCCCCCTGGCCCTCAAGGCTCCTAGCCGGCAGCAGCTGCAGGCCGCGAACCACCAGGTAGATAGCCACCAGCAGCCAGAGGCCAGCGAGTACCCAGGCCACCTGGTAAATCGTCACAAAGGCCAGCACCGCCGAGGTAGCCACCAGGCCAAGCGGCCCGGCCACCTGGCTAATTGCCATAAAGATAGAGAAGGACCGGCCCCGAATCTGCTCGGGCACCCCCTCCGTCACCAGCAGGGTCTGCAAAGGGTTCATAATACCCCCGCCCAAGCCGGAAATCCCCAGGCCCACGATGGCTAACCAGGAAGTTTCGAGCAGGGCCATGCAGAAAAAGGCCAGGGTATAGAAGACCATGCCCAGAACCCAGGCCCGGCGTGGGAAGGGCACAATCTTCCCGGCTACGATGCTGGTGACCATCATGCCCACCGCAAAGGCAGACATCGATGCCCCGTACAGGCCCGGCTGATCAATCCCCTGGAAGTGGGCAGGCAGAAGCACCATCAGATAGGGCATTACCAGGGCCATCGATAGCAAAGAATCCAGAGCCAGCAGACGAATCACCGGGTAGCCCAGGGCTTTCTTCCAGCCCGCAAGCCCCTTGAGGGGGTCTTCGGTAGGGGCTTCAGGGGAGGACGCTGGCACCTGCCCGTCCGCACCCGGCTGGGCGGGGGCGTCCTGACCCTCAGCAAGGACGTCCGCGCCCGCCTTCTGCAGGCGCAAGCAGGCGGTCAGGGCGGCAGCAAGCAGGGAGCAGCCAGCTGTAATCCACAGGACCTGCTCAATGGGCAGGGTCGTCATCAGCACACCAGCCGCAGCGGGTCCGACCAAGAAACTCACCCCGCTCAGGGCCTGATTCCAGCCAGAAATCTGGGCGACCTTCTTACCCGAGGTTTCAGCAACATCGCCGACCAGGGCAGCCCGGGCGCTCATACCGGGAATATCACCCACCGCACCCAAAATACCGATGATGATGAACCAGCTCAGCGTCAGCCCAAAGACCATATCAACCGCAATCACGGCCACCACCGACAGGCCCGAAATAATATCCGAAATCACCGACACCGGTTTCCGGCCCAGACTATCGACCAGGTTGCCCCCAAAATAGGCAAAAACCAGCGACGGCACTGCAATCGCAGCCGCCACGATACCGGCAGCAGCCGGGTTACCGGTGCGCTCTAGCACCAGCCAGGGCCAGACAATACCGGCAATAGAATTGCCCAGCATCGACAGGGCAGCAGAAGACAAATAAACCCAGACAGCAGAAACCCGCCCGGTGGAAGAAGAGGTGTGCATAAGCACCAACTCTAGCCGATACCCCCCCAGTGCCAAGAGGTGCCACTTACTCCCGAGCGTGGGGGTTAGACTGCCCCGCTCGGGGATAAGAGGCACATTCGGCGCAAACGCACTAGCCCCACCAGCCGGTAGACTAAAAACCGGCCCAGGCCACCGCCCACCGACGCGCCACAGAAAGAGACACCATGCGCCCCAAGCACCTGCAGCACTCACCCGACCAGCTCGCAGCGCTCACCGCCGAGCACCGCCAGGCGCTAGGGCAGCGGGCAGGTACCGCCGCCTACTCTGTGACACGACTCTTCGGGCACCGGGTCGCAGGCCTCCCCGGCACGCTACTAGGACGCACCCTGCACCCCGACACCCGCCGCCGCAGCCAGCGGCACGGCGAATGGCACTACTGGTGGCAGGCCCACCTACTCGATAACCTCGTCGATGCCGGC
>JAXDRN010000031.1:0-22364 GCA_034090985.1 Rothia sp. (in: high G+C Gram-positive bacteria)
GTTTGAGCTTGCCATCAAGGAACAAAAATTTGCTGATGTTGCCTACGGGTGGGCCATGGAAGACCAGGTTGGCCTCTGCAAGCTCATTGCCCGCAAGGACAGCGGAGAACTCTTAGGGGCCCACATTATCGGTGAAGAAGCCCCCACCCTGATTCAGCCCCTGATCCAGGCCATGAGCTTTGGGCTTAGCGCCCAGGATATGGCCCGGGGCCAGTACTGGATTCACCCGGCTCTGACCGAAGTGGTTGAAAATGCCCTGCTGGGCCTAGACCTTGATCTCTAGACCTTGAGCTCTAGACCTTTATCTTCAGGGCCCTCCTAGAAGGACAATGAGGTCTAGCCCTCCATGAAGGAAGGCTAGACCTCAGTGCTGGTTAGGCCTCAGTGCCGGCTAGGGGTGGGCCAGCTGGGCTATAGGGGGCCTGCCCCAGCCTAGATAGCCTAATCCAGCCTAGCTATCTGCCTGCTGGCCCTTTTCTGGCTTGCTCGCCTCAGCCTGCTGGCCCTTCTTCTCATCCTGAGGCAGGGGATTCACCTGCTGAATCCGCTCAGCTAGGCCCTGCAGCTTCTCAGCCTGAGTCTCAGTAAACTCCTGGAACTTCTGGCCCTGAAGGGTCTTAAAGTTATCCCACTTCTCAGTCTGCTCAGCCCGAATCTCCTGGACCCTTTCAGCAGTATGGGCCGCAGTCTCAGTGACGCTGGTCTTTGTGCGGTTATAAATATCTTCAACATAGGAGTTGAAGTCAGCTAGAATCTGCTTGCGCCGGATCTTCAAGGAGGGAGTCAAATGCCCCTTAGCTTCGGTAAAGTCCTGGTCAATAATCCTAAACTCCCGAATAGACTCAGCCTTAGAGACCAGGCTATTGGCCTCATCAATGAACTTCTGAATAGCCTCACGGACCCTAGGGTTAGTTGAGGCCTCCTTCAGGGAGAGGGTGCGCGGCAGGCCAATGCGCTCAAGCTCATCTGGCAAAACATCAGGATCAAGGGTAATCAGGGCAGAGATAAAGGGCTTCTCATCACCCACCAGCATGGCCTGGGAAACCCAGGGGGAGCGGCGCAGACGGTCCTCAGCCGGAACAGGCATCACATTCTTACCACCGGCAGTAACAATGATTTCCTTCTTGCGGCCAGTAATGTAAATCTTTCCCTCATCATCAATCCTGGCCAAATCCCCGGTGCGGAACCAGCCATCTTCGGTGAAAGAGGCAGCGTTCTCTTCAGGGTTATCAAGGTAGCCAGCTGTAAGGCCCACACCCTTAAACTCCAGTTCACCGTCCTGGCTAATCCTGGCCGAACCACCAGGAATCAGGGGGCCAACATTCCCAACATCAAAGCCGCGAATCCTGCCCACCGCCAAAGGGGCAGTGGCTTCAGTGAGCCCGTAGCCCTCAACAACCTCAATGCCAACAGCATGGTAGAAGTGTCCGTAGTGGGGCGCTAGGCGGCTACCACCTGAGACAGCGAAGCGGACCCTACCACCCATAGCAGCCCTGAGCTTGGAATAGACCAGCCGGTCATAGAAGGCATGCTGCAGGGCTAGGGGGGTGGGAACCTGACCGTCAATCTTAGCCTTAGACCACTTGACTGCAACGTCAATGGAGCGCTTGAAGAGGGCCGCATTGACCTTCCCGCCCTTCTCAGCCTTCTTCAGGGCCCCCTCGTAGACCTTCTCAAAGACCCGGGGAACAACCAGCAGCATGGTGGGCTGGAAGGAGGATAGGTCAGTAGAGAGGTTCTTAATGTCAGGTGCATGGCCAACTACCATACCGGCATCAAAGGCCAGGATCTGCACCAGCCGACCTAGCACATGGGCCAGGGGCAGAAAGAGAAGGGTTGAGTTGGTCTCGTTAGCAATTTCTGGGACCGCAACCTTGGAATTAGCCGATAGGCGCACAAAGTTACCGTGGGTGAGGGGGCAGGCCTTGGGCCGGCCGGTGGTTCCTGAAGTGTAGACAATGGTTGCTAGATCATCTAGGCTAACCTGGTTTCTGCGGTCATGAACCTGCTGGTCGCTGACCTTAGCTCCTGCTGCGGCCAAATCCTGGCAGGCACCTTGGTCAATGACCCAGACGGTTTCAAGTTTTTCCAGGGACAGGTCTGGGTCTTCTAAGCTGCGGGCCTCAGCGATAGTAGTAAGAAGCCTGTCACTTTCAACAAAAATTGCCTTAGAGCCAGAATGGGCCAGGGACCAGGCTGCCTGAGCTGGTGAAGAGGTTTCATAGACCGGCACCGAGACACAGCCGGCATACCAGATAGCAAAGTCAATCAGGGTCCACTCATAGCGGGTTCGGCTCATAATAGCCACCCTGTCCCCAGGTTCTAGGCCGGCAGCGATCAGGCCCTTAGCCAGGCTGAGCACCTCTTCCCTAAAATCCTTAGCCCGAACAGGCACCCAGTGGCCGGGGGACTTCTGTACCCGATAGACCAGGGGATTGCGGCTATCCAGGGCCCTCTGTTCAACCATGGTGGTGATATTGGTAGAGGGATCAATAATCACAGCTTCTGGGCAGTGGATTTCTTTCATCAGCTTATACCTTAGGGTCAAGGGCCCGGATAGGGGGGCTCGTTCAAGAAGGAGCAGCATTGCTTCAATAGTGGTTCAGGGCCCTGGGCTCATGGGGCCCTGAACCCTTTTTTCTTTATGAGCCAATGTTACAGGCCCAGGGGCAGGACCTTGAGTAAAAATGGCCATACTAGGTAAGTTCCCAGGTCTGAACTTTTACTCAAAACTAGTTCAGGGGAATAAATTTCAGGCAAGAAATCAGGGTGTAAAGTTCATTAGTGAAAGGTAGTCCAAGTAGAGGAGCCCCAGATGTACATTTTTTTGCGCTCAACCCTCAAGCCCCTCATCCAAGCTCTCTACCGGCAGCAGGTGGTCGGCGCTGAGCAGGTTCCTGCCCAGCAGGGGGCGATCCTGGCCAGTAACCACCTGACCTTTGTGGACTCTATTTTTCTACCCCTGGCCCTAGACCGTCAGATCTACTTTCTGGCCAAGTCAGACTACTTCACCAGCCCTGGCCTCAAGGGGCGGCTGATGAAGTGGTTCTTTACCTCAGTTGGTCAGCTTCCCATGGACCGCTCCGGCGGGGCCCGCTCAGCCCAATCCCTAGACCTGGCCCTGAGCAGCCTTAAGGAAGGCAAGCTCATTGGAATCTACCCAGAAGGCACCCGTAGCCCAGACGGCCAGCTCTACCGGGCCAAGCTGGGTGTAGCCCGCCTGGCCCTCAGCGCCCAGGTGCCTATCATTCCCGTAGCCCAGGTGGGCAACGAGAAAATCCAAAGGCCCGGCTCTAACCGGATTCACCTTTGGTCCCAGGGCAGGCCTATTCGGGTAACAACCATCTTTGGCCAGCCTATTGATCCTGCCCCCTACCTGGACTGGAAGGACCAGCGGGCAGCGCAGCGGGAACTAGCTGACCGGGTCTTAGCTGACATTGGCCGCCTACTGGGCCAGCAGGTTCAGCCTGTCTATGCGGCAGATGTTAAGGGGCTGATGGCCTCAAAGGGTCTTAGTGCTGCTGAAGCCCGGGCCCAGCTTCTGGCTAAGCCTTCAGGGTCCTAAGGTGAACGGAGGGGACTTCTGGGGCAAAATATCATATAGTGGATAGGGCTTGGTTTCCCTTCTACCAGCCCAAATAATGTGAATAAGAAGCCTCAATCAGACAGAGCAGATGAGGCCTGCGCTACATAAAACCTAAGGAGTCAACCGTGACCGACCCAGGCACAAACCTCACCCCAGAAGACTTCCCTGAACTAAAACAGTGGCGCTCTTTGCATGTTGACCAGCACCCCCAGTGGGCTGACCACCCCGACTACCAGCCTGTCCTGCAGGAACTAGCCTCCCTGCCCCCGCTCGTCTTCGCCGGTGAAGTCGATCAGATGAGGGCAGAACTAGCAAAGGTAGCCCAGGGCAAGGCCTTCCTGCTCCAGGGCGGCGACTGCGCAGAAACCTTCGCCGGAGCTACTGCCGATAAGATCTCAGGCCGGGTCAGGACCCTGCTCCAGATGGCCGTTGTGCTGACCTACGGCGCTTCAATGCCGGTCGTCAAGATGGGCCGCATGGCTGGCCAGTTCTCTAAGCCCCGCTCCTCAAATGATGAGACCCGCAACGGAGTTACCCTGCCCTCCTTCAGGGGTGAAATGGTCAACGGCTTTGACTTCACCCCCGAAGCTAGGGCCCATGACCCCCAGCGGATGCTCAGGGGCTACCACACCAGCGCCTCAACCCTGAACCTGATTAGGGCCTTCACCAAGGGCGGCTTTGCTGACCTGCGGTCAGTCCACTCCTGGAATAAGGGCTTTACCTCAAACCCGGCCCACGCCCGCTACGAGTCAATTGCTGCCGAAATCGACCGGGCTATCAAGTTCATGGAGGCCTGCGGAACAGACTTTGGCCCCCTGAAAACCACCGATGTTTACACCGGTCACGAGGCCCTGCTCCTGGACTTTGAAGAGGCCCTTACTCGGATTGACTCCCGAACCCAGCTGCCCTACGATACCTCAGCCCACTTCCTCTGGATTGGGGAGCGGACCCGCGGCCTAGAGGACGCCCACGTGAACTTCCTTTCCCAGGTGCGTAACCCCATTGGGGTCAAGCTTGGCCCCTCTACCACTGCTGAGGACGCTAAGGCTCTGATTGAGAAGCTGGACCCCCAGAGGGAACCTGGCCGCCTGACCTTCATTACCCGCATGGGGGCCTCAACTATCCGGGAGAAGCTACCTGCCGTGGTTGAAGCTGTGCAGGCTGAAGGGGCCCAGGTTGTTTGGGTTACTGACCCCATGCACGGGAATACTATTTCGGTTCCCTCAGGCTACAAGACCCGCCGCTTTGATGATGTAGTTGATGAGGTCAAGGGCTTCTTTGAGGTCCATGAGGCCCTAGGCACCTTCCCCGGCGGTATCCACGTTGAGATGACCGGTGATGATGTGGCTGAATGCCTAGGCGGTTCAGACCCCATTGAAGAGGCTGCCTTTGCTGACCGTTACGAGACTCTCTGTGATCCGCGACTGAACCACCAGCAGTCCCTGGAGATTGCCTTCCAGGTTGCTGAGTACCTAGCCCGCCGCTAAGAGCCGGCCCCTAGGGGATCTACAGAGGCAAGCCGCCGCAGTACCTTCTTCGATCTAGCTGGACGAAGCAGACACTGCGGCGGCTTTTTGTCTCTACCTAACTGGCGGTTTTTCTAGAAGGGCAGCAGGCTAGCTAGCCACCAGCCGATAAAGCCGGCAGCTACGAAGGCTAGGAGGCCTAAGAAGCTGTAGGTGAGTAGGCTGGCCGGGCTCAGGGGGGTCTGCCAGGTCTCTAGGGGCCGGCGGCGGATAGGCTCAGGGGCCAGGGCTGGATCGGGGGTCTGCCCACCTGGCCGGTCTTCTGGGCCCCGGTCTCCGGGAGCCTGCTGGGCTGGGGAAGATAGGCCAGGGGAGGGCTGGGCTGAGAAAGAGCGAGCTCCTGGCTGGCGGGCTGCCTCAAGCCTGGGCAGGCTAGGGGCTTCTGGGGCCTCTTCTGCTGGCTCTAACTCCTCTGGCCCCGATTCCTCTGCCTCTAGCTCATCGTCAGCCAGCTCCTCTTCACCCGGGCCCTGGTTCATCTTGGCAGCTGGCTGCCTGTCTAGGGGGCCAGAGGGAGAGAGATCTAAAAGGTCAGCAGCCGGGCTAAAGGCCGAGATGGGGGTTGACTGCTGGTAGTGGGTCATACCGTTTTCTTCAGCAATCAGGCTGACCTCTTCCCAGAGGCCCAGCTCAGGTTCAGGGCCCTGGGGGGCCCGGTAGGCTAGGTCCTGGCTGCTGGATCGGGCCTGAATATCGACGAGGGCCCGGTAGAGTTCGGTGGCGTCCTGGGGCCTATCGGCAGGGGAGCGGCGGGTAGTCCAACGAACTAAGCCCACCAGATCGGGGGTCAGGCCGGGAGCTAGATCAGCTACTGAAGGGATATCTGTATTGGCGTTATGGTAGAGGACCTGCTGGTCATTATCAGCTGCGGCAAAGGGCATCCGGCCCGTGAGCATCCGGTAAATGACCACCCCTAGGGCAAAGATATCTGCCGGTGGGCCAGCTGCCCCCTTCACATCAAGAACCTCAGGGGCCACAAAGGAGGGGGTGCCCATGAGCAGGCCGGTAGCACTTTGATCTGCCCGACGGGTCAGACCGAAATCAGAGAGCTTGCTGGTCTGTAAGGAATCATCGAGCAGGATATTGGCCGGCTTAATATCCCGGTGGATGAGCCGGTGGGCGTGGACCTCGCTCAGGCCCTCAACTGCTGGAATGATAATGCTCAGGGTCTCTTCAACAGAGAGGACAGGCCGGGCGGCAAGGAGCTGGGCCAGGGTGGAACCGTGAACGTATTCAAGGACCAGGTACATGACCTGCTGATCAAAGACTCTTTCTGTACCTTCAGCTAAAACTCCCACCACGTTACGGTGGCGGATCTTGTTCAGGGCCGAGCCTTCCCTAAAGAACTTCTGCCTTTGGGCAGGGTCCGCAGTCAGGTGGGGTAGAAGGGCCTTGATGGCAACAGGGTTATTAGACCAAAGGTCAACAGCGTGGTAGACCTCAGCCATGCCTCCGCGGGCAATCAGGGGGCCAAGGGTGTAGCGGCCATCGAAGGTGAGGCCGGTGAGCCAGGGTGTTTGTGGATGATCAGACATTGGCCCCCATTTTAAGGCCCTTAGCTGGGAACTCGCTAGGTGTTAGGTTGATCCTAGAGAAGGCCTACCTACCCTTTTGCCTTTATCTGGGGCACAATAGTTAGGTGAGTGAAGTAAAAACAACACCAGAACTGATGGCCCTTGTTGGCCAGTGGCTGACCATTCCCGATATTGCTCAGGCCCTTGACCTTAAGGTGACCCGGGTTCATAACCTCATTGCTGAAGGTAGCCTTCTGGCCCTGCGCGACCCTGAAAGTGGGGTGCGGAAGGTCCCTGCCCTCTTTATCCGCCAGGACCGGGTTCTTGAATCTTTGAAGGGAACCTTAAGCGTTCTTGCCGATGCTGGCTTTAGCCCCGAAGAGTCCATTAGCTGGCTCTATACAGCCGATGAATCTCTGCCCGGCCGCCCCATTGATGCCCTCATTGATGGCCGCAAGACTGAAATTCGCCGCCGGGCTTCTGCCCTAGCCTGGTAGACCAGCCCAGGCTCCTGAGGCCAGCTACCCTTGATGACCAAAGGTAGCTGGCCTCTTTGTGTGCTGATTTATGCTGACCTATTCAGGGCCTGGTAGGCCAGGGCAGTGAGGGCCTCTCTGGGCAGGGGATCTAGGGGGAGGGCAGCTAGCTGCTCTAGGGCCTGATCTCCCTTGGCCTGGATGATAGCTTCAACCTCATCTAGGGCCCCGCTGCTACGAATAAGCTCCTGTAGGGCAAGAATTTCTTGCCCGCTCAGGTCCGGGTTGCCTAAGGACTGTTCAAGGAAGAGGGCCTCTTCCTTGCCCACTGATTGGCTGGTGAGGGCGGTCAGTACTGTCCTCTTGCCCTCTCTAAGGTCATCGCCAGCGGGCTTGCCGGTTTTTTCTGGCTGACCAAAGACTCCCAGAACGTCATCCCTGAGCTGGAAGCCCTCGCCTAGGGGTAGGGCAAAGGCCCTGTAGCCTGCCAGCAGGTCTGAAGCCTCCTGGGCCTTGAGGCCTAGGGCAAGGGCCCCGCCGAGCACCAGGGGGTGCTCACAGGAGTACTTGGCGGACTTGTAGCGAATAACCTTCTGGGCCCTGGTCAGGGCCAGGTCAGCCTCTTCCTGGGGGATCACCTCACCTAGAACATCAAGATACTGGCCGGCCATAACCTCAGTGCGCATCAGATCAAAGATGGCCCGAGCCTGGCTAGCCTGCTGGAGCTGGGGGATGGCGGCAAAGGCCATCTCTGACCAGGAGAGGCAGAGGTCTCCTGCTAGTAGGGCGCTGGAGCTACCAAAGTGGGCAGGGTTGGTCTTATAGCCCTTGAGCTGGTGCATGGCCTCAAAGCGGCGGTGGACGCTCGGTGCCCCCCGGCGGGTATCTGAGGCGTCAATCATGTCATCGTGGATCAGGGCTGCTGTTTGAAAGAGCTCTAGGGCTAGGCCTGCATCTACAAGGCCTAGGTCGCCTGCCTGCCCGCCAGCTCCCCGCCAACCCCAGTAGGCTAGTAGGGCCCGCAGTCTTTTGCCCCCCGCCGAGAGGGCCTCAATAGCTTCAAGGAGGGGAAGGGTCTCTTCTGAAATCTGCTCTAGAATCTGCCTCTGTTCCTGGAAGAAGACCTGCATGCGCTCTTCGAGGGCAGCAAGGTAGGCCGCTGTTTCTGTGCGGAGCTCTGGGCTGGTGGGCTGATTTGGCATGGCTTCCTTTGGGGCTGGTCTGGGCTGAGAACTCCCATCAGTTTATCCCCCTTTCTCTCAAGAAGCCTAGGCTGCCTGCCAGGTCAGCCTACTTGCTGGGTAAGCGGAAAGGGAATTGAACTAAAAACCGGTCTCAACTGGGCCTAATCCAGGTAAGATAAAAGCTGTGACCTACTCTAGCTGATGCCCTAAAACTGAATGTTTTTTTGGGTTATAGTAGGCAGAATAAGGTCACCAGTTGAATGAAGGAGAGACCATGGCACTATCAGATCGGGAGCAGGAACTCCTTGACCAGTTAGAAAGGCAGCTCAATGATGACCCTGCCTTTGCCTCTGCAATGACCAGCTCAGAATCAGCCCTGCCCACCGTCGCTAGCCCCCGGGCCCTGATCTTGGGCCTACTAGGGCTTGCCCTGGGCCTGGGTCTGATCCTGGTGGGGGTGTCAACTAAGCTGATTTTCCTTGGTCTTCTTGGCTTCCTGCTGGCCCTAGCTGGTCTTTACTATGCTAGTCGCAGCTCCGGGAAGTCCTCTGCCCAAGCCCCTCAATCTGCAGCGGCAGGCCCTAAGGCCCCTTCGGCCTTCATGCGTAACCTTGAAGACCGCTGGGACCAGCGGCAGGGGGGAGGGGCCCTCTAGGGTTGAGTAGACCTCTCAAGCCACCTGGCTTTGAAGCTGGGTGGCTTTTTTCTACCCTCAGCCCCCTTAGGGATCTAAGAGCTCGGGCTTGCTGAAGCCCCCTAGACCTGCAAAAAATTGTGGGAAAACCCTAAAAAATCTGGGAAATATTCAAAAATGGTCTAAGGGGTGGTGGGATGTGGAGTAAAGTGGAGACAGATAGAACAACACTGATGTATTTCCCCTTCCCCCGGGGATGCGGTAGACAGGTGGCGGTGATGCTATGTTCCTTGGAACCTACGCGCCCCGTCTGGACGCAAAGGGAAGGATGATCTTGCCAGCTAAGTTCCGTGAGGAACTTGAAGATGGGCTCGTTCTGACACGCGGGCAGGAACGCTGCCTCTACCTTTTTACACTGGCGGATTTTCAGGAAATTCACCGGCAGCTTCGGTCAGCTCCACTGACCTCAAAGCAGGCAAGGGACTACATGAGAGTTTTTCTATCAGGCGCATCAGACGAGGTGCCAGATAAGCAGGGGCGCATTACCATTCCACCGACCCTCAGGGACTATGCAGGTCTTGAAAAAGAACTCACTGTCATTGGGGCAGGTAGTCGGGTGGAAATTTGGAGCACCCCAGCCTGGGAGACCTACCTTGAAGAACAGGTAGATATCTTCTCTGGCCTTGATCAGGCCCTACTGCCTGATCAGCTCCTCTAGGATCCCGTCGCACTCCACCACTAGAGAACCTATAAACAAAGCAAGGAGCAAGCCCTTGACTCAGGTAGAGACCCTCTCACCCGGCAAGGACGCCAAGGACCGGCATATCCCAGTCATGCTAGACCGGTGCCTAGACCTACTTGCCCCTGCCATTAGTCACCCAGGGGCCCTGGTTATTGACTGCACCCTGGGCATGGGCGGCCACTCAGAGGCCCTCCTTGAACGCTTTGAAAACCTAACCCTGATTGGCATTGACCGGGACCTCATGGCCCACCAGCTAGCTGGCGAGCGCCTGGCCCGCTTTGGAGATCGTTTTATTCCCGTCCATGCCGTCTACGATCAGATTCCCTACGCCCTAGAGCAGGCTGGCTACAGCGCAGCTGATGGGATTCTCTTCGATTTAGGGGTCTCGTCTATGCAGCTAGATGAGCGAACCAGGGGCTTTGCCTACTCCTATGATGCCCCCCTGGATATGCGGATGGATAAGACAGAAGAGCTGACCGCCGCCCAGGTGGTCAATAGCTATGATGAGGCTAGCTTGCGCAGGATTATCCGCCAGTGGGGGGAAGAGAAGTTTGCCTCTCGTATTGCCCAGGCTATTGTTGCTGGCAGGGAGCAGGAGCCCTATCAGACGACCGGTCAGCTGGTGGCCACCATTCAGAAGGCTGTTCCTCTTGCCGCCCAGCGTAAGGGCGGGCACCCGGCTAAGCGGACCTTCCAGGCCCTGCGTATTGAGGTCAATCATGAGCTTGATGCCCTAGAGCGGGCTATTCCAGCTGCCCTGGACGCTTTAAGCCTGGGGGGCCGCTGTGTGGCTATGAGCTATCACAGCCTTGAAGACAAAATCGTTAAACGGGCTTTTAGTGCTAGGGCTACTTCTTCTGCTCCTAAGGGTTTCCCGGTGGAGCTGGAGGAACATAAACCCCAGATCAAGGTTATTACCCGGGGCGCTGAGCCCCCTACCGACCAGGAAATAGAAGCTAATTCACGGGCTGCCTCTGCTAAGTTGCGGGCAGCTGAAAAGATCAAGATGACAAAGGCAGACCGATGAGCGCCGAACCAAGTCTTCCCACCTCGCAGGAGCAGGGGTCAGGGGGCCGTAGGTCCCACCTGACCCTGCTGGGTGACCCTTCGGCTTCTGCCCAGTCTAGCCGCCGTCCCCTTTCCCCACAGCTGTCCTTGAAGACCACCTCTAATAGGTGGAGGGTTTTTTTGGCCCTAGGCTCTATGCTGGTTGCCCTGCTGACCGTTTTGGGTTTGAGCATTGTGATGGCTGAGCGTCAGTATGAGCTGGTGGAGCTGCGCAGTCAGGAGCAGGCCCTGACCCAGCAGAATGAGGCCCTGATTCAGGAGGTAGAGTTTTATCAGGCTCCCCAGGATTTGGCTATTCGGGCTAGTCAGTTGGGTCTTGTTGCTGCCAGTAGCCAGGCTACCTTAGACCTGCAAACCGGCCAGATCAGTGGAACTCCCCTGGTGGCTGAGAAGCTGGAGGATGCCCCTAAGAACCTGATTAGTCCACCGGCCCTGGCTGATACCCAGGCCTATGAGCAGGCTTCTATCAGGGCTGAAGAGGAGAGGAAGAAGGAAGAGGCGGCTGCTAAGGCTTCGGCTTCTGCTTCTGCAAGTCCTGCTCCTGCAGCCTCAGCTAGCCCGGCAGCTAGCCAGGCCCCTAGCCCTGCTGCGTCAGCTAGCCAGGCCCCTAGTGCCTCACCGGCCGCTTCAGCAGGTAACTAGGGCCAGTTCCTAGCAGACCTAAGGTGCCTACCCGCTTACTGTCGGGTAGGCACCTTGACCTGTCAGAGGGGCAGGGACTAAGGGTAGAGTGTAGAGCGAATGATAGAGGGGAAAGCCAGTATGCAGGATCAGCCCATACAGCAGATGCGTGAGAGCATTGGCCGGCGGGGCTTTATCGCCGGCACCCTAGCCACCGGCGGCCTGGGGCTACTGGGCCTGCGCCTAGCTTGGGTTCAGGGCCTAGACCCCCAGGGTTTGGCTGAAAAGGCTAAGAAGGAAAGAACCCGGGAACAGGTGATTCCTGCTCTGAGGGGGGAAATCCTAGACATTAATGGGAAGGTCCTAGCCCGCAGTGTTCAGCGCTATAACATTACTGTTGATCAGACGACGGTAGCTAGTTTTAACCGTTATAAGGATGGCACCAACCTTACCGAAGAGGTAAGCCCAACCCAGCTGGTCTACGAGCTTGCAGACATCCTAGAAATGCCTGATACCCAGGTGAAAGAAGCCCTTGATGGCAATTTGCGCTACAAGATCCTTAAGGAAAACGTTACCCCAGAAGTTTTCAAGAAGGTCGATGAGCTAGAGGCCCCTTTTATCTACGGTGAAATCCTTTCTGACCGTAAGTACCCTAATGGCCAGGTGGCCGGTTCAGTGGTGGGCCGTCTGAGCCTGGTAGAGGAAGCCATTGACGCTGAAAGCGGGGCAACTCGTACCGTTAACTACTCTGTGGGCATTGAGCGAACCATGGGGGAGCACCTTGCTGGTGTGGATGGGAAAAGGGTCTATGAGATCTCTGCTGACGGGATTAGGATTCCCATCGGTGAAGAGGTCAACACCCCTGCCCAGAACGGTAAAAACGTTCGGCTGACCATCAACCAGGATATCCAGTACTTTGCCCAGCAGGTAGTAGTTGCCCGGGCCCAGGAGCTGAAGGCTGAATGGGGTACTGCCCTGGTGATGGATGTGCGAGATGGTTCTATTCTGGCTCTGGCTGATTCGTCGACCATGGATCCGGGGGCTGAGAAGTTTGAGCTGGCTGATATGAACCCTAGGGCTATTACCCAGGTTTTTGAGCCCGGTTCAACCGAAAAGATTCTGACGACCGCTGCCGTCTTTGAAGAGGGCCTAGCGGACCCTGAAACGGTGTATGATGTTCCAGCTGAGCTAGAGATTGATCAGCAAACTATCACTGATCCCTTCGTACACCCTGCCCAGAAGCGCACCGTTGCCGGTATTATTGCTGATTCCATGAACACCGGAACTGTGCTGATGGGCAAGGCCTTGACCAAGGAGCAGCGCTACCAGTGGCTGACTCGCTTTGGTCTAGGCCAGTACACCGGCATTGAACTGACCGGTGAATCTCAGGGGCTGGTCACTGACTGGCGGGACTGGGATATCCGCCAGCAGTACACCGTCCTCTTTGGGCAGGGCCTAGCCCAGTCAGCCCTGCAAACTGCCCTGATCTATCAGACTATTGCCAATAAGGGTATTAAGCTCAAGCCCCGGATTATTGATGCTGTGATTGATCCTGACGGTACAGAAGAGTTGCGCCCGGTTGAAGAGGGGCAGAGGATCATTAGCGAAGAGACGGCCCGCAAAACCCTGCAGGTTATGGAGGCTGTGGTCTACCAGGGCGGTGCCAAGGGGGCCCAGGTCAGCGGCTACCGGGTTGCAGGTAAGACCGGTACAGCTGAAAACGTGGGGGAGGGCTCTGCCACCTACGATGGGTGGACTACCTCCTTTGTGGGTGTTGCCCCTACCGAGAATCCCCGCTTTTTGGTCTCAGTGACCATGCACCGGCCTAAAACAACCGCCTCAGAGGTGGGCCTGGCTAATACCACAGCCCAGTTTGCTGAGATTATGGAAAAAACCTTGCACACCTACAACGTGCCCCGTTCAAGCAGCGAGCCTCAAGAGACTCCCAAATTTGCTGAGGGACATGACGAAAACGGCTAAAGTAGAGGCTGTGGCGCAGAGCCAGCAGCCCACCGATGAGTCCAGCAATCACTTGCCCACTGGAGGAAAACCGTGACACAGAACCCCAACCTGAGCGGAAACGCCCAAACCCTGCGGCCCAGGCAGGTTCAGGCCAGAAGCTGCCAGGACCTTGCCCACTGGCTCAGGAGCCAGGGTCTGATGATTGACTGCCTTGAAGAAGCCAGCCAGCCCATTACCGGTATCACCATGGACTCTAGGGAAGTTCAGCCCGGTGACCTCTACGTGGCCCTAGGCGGGGCCAAAAGCCACGGGGCTAGCTTCGCTCAAGGGGCCCTGAAGCTAGGGGCCAGGGCCATCCTAACTGACCAGAAGGGCCTAGATTTGCTCAAGGCCCAGGGCCAGCTCACCGAGGGAGTTGGCCTGCTCCTGAGCCAGGAGATCCGCCGGGCTATTGGCCCCCTGGCCTCCTGGATCTACCAGTCCCAGCCCGAGGGTGGGCAGGCCCCCCGCCTCTTTGCCCTCACCGGCACCAACGGGAAAACCACCACCACCTACATGACCAATTCCATTATGCAGGCCCTGGGGCACACCACCGGCCTGATTGGGACGATCGAAATCCTAGCCGGCGGGCAGGCCATTCCCTCTAAGCTGACCACCCCCGAATCCCCCCACGTGCACTCCCTGATTGCCCTCATGCGCCAGGAGGGAATCAGCAGCGCCTCAATGGAAGTGTCCTCTCACGCCTTAGACTACCGGCGGGTCGATGGGATCCGCTACGACATGGCAGGCTTTACCAACCTGACCCAGGACCACCTGGACCTGCACGGAAGCATGGAAAGCTACTTTGAGTCTAAACTTGAGCTCTTTACCCCCCAGCGCACCCGCCAGGCTGTCATTACCGCAGACGACCACTGGGGCCTGGCCCTGGCAGAGCGGGCCCAAGAGGCCCTTGGGCAGCAGGCTGTAAGCCGCCTCTACACCAAGATGGGGGCAGGCTACCGGCTCGATGACCCCCTGCTAACTAGCCTCTCAGAAAGGGACTGGGCCCTAGTTAAGGTAGAACGCCAGGGAATCGGCCACTCCTTTAGCCTGCTACGGGGCGACGGCCTAGAAATCCCCAGCTCCACCCTGCTCCCAGCAGACTTTAACGTCTCCAACGCCGCCCTGGCAGCAGTAATGGTCTACCAAAGCGCCCAGGACGCAGCCGAAGAGCAGCAGATCATTGCCGCCCTAGCCTCTAGCCAGGCCCTCACCCCGGTTGTTCCAGGGCGCATGCAGCTCATCAGTAGCCAGCCAACAGCCCTGGTCGATTTTGCCCACAACCCTGATGCCCTCAAACGGGCCCTTGAAGCCGTTGACCCGGCAGACCCCCAGGGCAAGGTCATCATCGTTTTCGGTGCAACCGGTGAACGGGACCAGACCAAGCGGCCCCTCATGGGGGAAATCGCGGCCACCTACGCCGATATTGTGGTGATCACTGATGATGACCCCCACCACGAGGAACCAGCCCCCATCCGCCAGGCCCTTGAAGAAGGAGCCCGCCAGGCCCAAAAGGCCGGGGCCAGGGCCCAGCAGATCCTGAACCTGACCCCCCGGGCCCATGCCATTGAAGAGGCCATTGCCCTAGCCGGCCCGGCCGATTCTATCCTGGTAGCTGGCCGTGGCCATGAGGTAGCCCAGGACGTTGCCGGGGTAGACCTGGAACTGGATGACCGGGTAGAAACCGCCCGCGCCCTGCTAGCAGCCGGCTACCAGGTCCTACCCGCCTACCAGCCTGAAAAGAACTAGGAAGAACCCCATGATTGAACTCTCCGCCCTTGACATCGCCCAGGCTGTTTCAGGAAAACTCCTAGGAATCAGCCCCCAGCAGGCCCAGCAGATGAGCTGCAACTCAGCAACCACCGACTCCAGGGAAGTGACCCCCGGCTGCCTCTTCCTAGCTAAACCCGGCCAGGTCAGCGATGGCCACAACTACCTTCCTCAGGCCTTCGCCGCCGGAGCCACCCTAGCCCTGGTCGAACGGCCCATCGAAAAGGAAGCCGGCCAGCTCTACCCCTCAATCCAGGTCGATGACCTAGTCCTGGCCATGGGCCAGCTAGCTGCCTACATCGTAGAGCGCCTGCGCAGCCAGGGAGAGATCACCGTTGTCGGCATCACCGGCTCAGCCGGTAAAACCACCACCAAGGACCTGCTAGCAGCCATCTTCTCAAGCCAGGGCAAAACCGTAGCCCCCATCGGCTCCTACAACGGCGAAGTGGGGGTTCCCCTCACCGTCTTTAGGGCAGAAGAAGACACCCGCTACCTGGTGATCGAAATGGGCGCTGATCGGGTAGGGAACATCAAATACCTCACCGACATGATCAAACCCGACTACGGGGTAGTGCTCAAGGTTGGAACAGCCCACGCCGGTGAATTTGGCGGAGTAGACAATATTGAAGCGACCAAGGGCGAAATGGCCGAAGGGGTTCGCTACGGTCTAGCCCTCAACCAGGACGACTACCGGGTTGAACGAATGAACCAGCGGGCCACAACCCCCATCATCTACTTCGGGGTTGAAGGAAGAGAAGCAGAAACAGCCAGCAGCAAGGACCCACAGCAGCTCATCCTAGCCTCTGACCTGACCAGCACCCAGGAAGGCAAACCCGCCTTCACCCTCAGCTTCCCCCAGGGCCAAACCTACCAGGTCAGCTCCCAACTCATCGGCGAACACCACGTCTATAACCTGCTAGCAGCAGCAAGCATCGCCTACCTGGCAGGCATCGACCCCCAAGTGATAGCAGGCCAGCTCAACACAGCCCAGGCTGCCTCTAAATGGCGGATGCAAAGAACTGACCGGGCCGATGGGGTAAGCATCATCAACGACGCCTACAACGCCAACCCCGAATCAATGACCGCCGCCCTACAGACCCTAGCCCAGCTAGGCCGCCTGCCCTCAACCAACCGAACCTGGGCCGTCCTAGGGGCCATGCTCGAGCTAGGGGACCAAACCTTAAGCGAACACGACCGCATCGGCCAACTAGCAGTGCGCCTGAACATCTCTAAGCTCATTGCCGTAGGCGAAGTAGCCAAACCCATCTACAGCACCGCCCACCTAGAAGGCTCCTGGGGCCAGGAAGCAACCTGGGTAGCAAGCCCAGAAGAGGCCTTCGACCTTCTGCGCGGCCAGCTTGATCCTGGAGATATCGTCCTCTTCAAATCCTCCAACGGGGCAGGCCTAGGCCTACTGGGCCAAAAGGTAGCCGACTATGAGGGCAAACTCACCGAGCCTGACCCCCTAAGTGGGCAATCACAAGCCTGGCTAAGTGCCGGTGACTTTGCACAGGTACTAAACTCGAACAAAGGCGCACCGACCGATGCAGCCGCTAAGACAACAGACAACTCATAACCGGGAAGGCACAAAGACCACATGATTTCCATCCTGTTGGCTGCCGCTTTCGGCTTGATCATCTCGATCACCGGAACCCCGCTCTACACCAAATGGTTGGTGAAGCAGCAGTTCGGCCAGTTTATTCGCGAAGACGGCCCCACCTCACACCAGACCAAACGGGGCACCCCCACCATGGGCGGTGTCATGATGATGGCAGCAACCGTCCTCGGTTTCTTCCTGGCCTTGGGCCTCTCAGCCCTGCTCACCGGGACTAGCCTGGCTCCGTCCGCCTCGGTTCTTTTGGCTATGTTCCTCATGCTGGGTATGGCTGGCGTTGGCTTCATCGACGACTTCCAGAAGATTTGGAAGAAGCAGAGTGAGGGCCTGACTCCCAAGGGCAAAATCGTGCTCCAGGGGCTCATCGGTACCCTCTTTGCGGTTGGTGCGCTGCTGATTAAGGACGAGCGGGGCTGGTCACCTGCCTCCTTCAACCTCTCCTTCACCCGCGATATCTCCTGGCTGGATTTGGCCTTTGCCGGGCCTGTGGTGGGTATTATCCTCTTCATCATCTGGGCCAACCTGATTGCTACGGCCACCACTAACGCCGTGAACCTGACCGATGGGCTGGACGGTCTGGCAACCGGTGCAGCCATTATGGTTTTCAGCGGCTACCTGCTGATTTCTATGTGGCAGCAGCAGCACCTGTGCGCCCCCGGTTCCCTCGATAATGTCTGCTACGAGGTTCCTGACTCAGGCCAGATGGCTATGCTGGCAGCCTCCCTGATTGGTGCCCTGATCGGCTTCCTCTGGTGGAACACATCACCGGCTACTATCTTCATGGGCGATACCGGTTCCTTAGGTTTGGGCGGTGCCCTGGCGGCCTTCGCCATCATCACCCGCACCCAGATGCTTCTGCCGATTATCGCAGGCCTCTTCGTGATGATTGCCCTCTCCGTCATTATTCAGGTGGGCTACTTCAAGATGAGCGGGGGCAAGCGCGTCTTCCGCATGGCCCCCCTGCAGCACCACTTTGAGCTCAAGGGCTGGACCGAAGTGAACGTAGTAATCCGCTTCTGGATTCTCGCTGGCCTGTTTGTGGCTATCGCATTGGGCATCTTCTACGGTGACTGGCTACTGAGCAACGGAGGTGTTTTCTAATGCAGGCAACTAATGCCAACCCCGTCTACGGGTATGAACGCCTGGAAAAGCTGACCAGCTGGGAGTCTGACTGGGTCGGCCTGCGCGTGGTCGTAGCCGGTTTGGGTATCTCAGGTTTTTCAGCTGCCGATACCCTGATTGAACTGGGCGCCCGCGTGGTCGTGGTGGACGGTAACGACAACGAAGCTACTCGCGGTAAGGCCGATACCCTCAAGATCGTGGGCGCTGCCGGATCAGTGCTGGGAACCGGAGCCATGGACGCCCTGCCCCTGGTCGAGGGGCAGCCCGCTGACCTGGTCGTCACATCACCCGGCCTTGCCCCTACTCTGGGCATCCTGGCAGATGCTGTAGCCCAGAAGATTCAAATCTGGGGTGACGTTGAGCTGGCCTGGCGTCTACGTCAGCGCGAAGGACGCAAGGTCGCCCCCTGGCTGGCCATTACCGGCACCAACGGTAAAACCACCACCGTGGGCATGACCGAATCTATCTTGCAGACCGCAGGCTACAAGGCTATTGCCGTGGGCAACGTCGGCACCCCTATCCTGGACGCCCTGCGCGACCCCGTTGACTACGACTTCTTTGCCGTTGAGCTCTCAAGCTTCCAACTGCACTGGACCTACTCCATGTCACCCCTGGCGTCCGTTGTACTCAACGTGGCAGAAGACCACGTTGACTGGCACGAGGGCTACGATAACTATCTAGCCGATAAGGCCCGTATCTACGAAAACACTCAGGTCGCCTGCATCTTCAACGCTAACTACCCAGAAATCGTGCAGATGGTAGAAGAGGCGGACGTCGTTGAGGGCGCTCGCGCCATCGGCTTTTGGGCTGATACACCCGGTCTTTCCATGCTGGGGGTCATCGATGGCCTCCTGATCGACCGGGCCTTCCTCGATGATCGCCGCAACCAGGCCCTGGAAGTAGCTGAGGTAGCAGACACCGGCCAGCTTCCGACCAAGCACACCGTCGAGAACGCCCTGGTTGCAGCAGCTCTCACTCGCGCCGCCGGTATTGAACCGGAACAGGTCAAGGCCGGTTTGCAGAACTACGAGCCCGGTGCCCACCGTATCCAGCTGGTAGCCAATACCCACGGGGTGCTCTGGGTCAACGACTCTAAGGCCACCAACCCCCACGCAGCCAACGCTTCTTTGGCCTCCTTCAACCCCGTCATCTGGGTAGCAGGCGGCCTCTCCAAGGGCGTTACCTACGACGAGCTAGTGGCCGAACACAAGGACCGCCTCAAGGCCGTGGTCATGATTGGCACCGACACTGCAGCCCTGGTAACCGCTCTAGCCGAGCAGGCACCTGATGTGCCGGTCTACAAGATCAGTGAAAGCTCTCTACTAGCTGATGCCAGTGACGGCCGGGCGGTGATGAAACTGGCAGTTGCCAAGGCCCACGAGATTTCGGAACAGAACGATACCGTGCTCATGGCCCCTGCCGCAGCCTCAATGGACCAGTTCACCTCCTACGCTGACCGCGGTAACGCCTTTATTGATGCGGTAGCTGACCTGGTCAACCAGATTAATTCCTAAAACCAAAGAAGTGGAGGGCTGGGTAATCAGTAGCTACTGGTTCCCACCCTCCCTCACCTTTAAGCGCACCTACGGCGGGCGTCCGAACACGAGAGAAGAGAAGCGAGAAGACTATGAGCCTGGCAGCAGAAACCCGGTTACCGCAGCGTCCTGGCTTTATCCGGCGTCTCTGGGGGCTAGCCCGTGCCAAGTGGGAAGATGCCCAGGTGCGTCTGGGCGCTATGGTTCTGACCGATGTACCCATCGTGCTGGTGGTTGCCGCAACCGTCCTGACCCTCTTCGGCGTCATGATGGTACTCTCAGCCTCCAGCGTTGAGCAGATTTCTTCCGGTGCAGGTGCCTTTGCTCAGGCCCGCTCTCAGGGTATGTTTGCGCTTTTGGGTCTGGTGTCCATGCTGCTGGTGGGCTATCTGATACCCGTCACCTGGTACCGCCGTCCCTGGGTTATTCACACCCTGCTGGGCCTGGCCGCCGTGTTGCTGATTGCGGTTATTTTTATGGGAAATACCGTCAACGGTAACCGCAACTGGATTAATATCGCAGGTTTCTCTATTCAGCCCTCGGAGTTTGCTAAGCCCATCATGATTCTCTGGCTGGCCTCGGTCTACTCCCGCCAGGGGCGCATCGACAGGGGAACCCTGGCCCAGACTGCTTATAAGGGCCTGGTACCAGCCCTCTTAGGGTTTGGCCTGATAGTCACCCTGATTCTGGCCGGCCATGACGTGGGTACCGTGCTCATCTATGCTCTCTTCTTCAGCGCGATTTTCATGGCTGCCCGCCCCTCCCGAGGACTGGTCACCATCAGCGCAGGCCTGGGGGTCCTAGCCGCCACCGCCATGGTAGTCATTAGCCCTAACCGCATTGAACGTATCTTCAATACCTTTGCCTTTTGGCGCGACTGTGTTGAGGCCACCTGCGATCAGGCTAACTCGGGTCTAGCTGCTCTTGCGACCGGCGGTTTCTGGGGAGTGGGGCTGGGCCAGTCCCGTCAGAAGTACAACTACCTGCCCGAGGCTCACAACGACTACATTTTCGCTGTTGTCGGTGAAGAGCTGGGCCTGATTGGCGCCGTCGCCGTGCTGCTGCTCTACGCGGCTCTGATTTACTGCGCCATGCGTATTTTGTTGCGTTCTTCTGACCTCTTCATCCGCTACGCCACCATCGGCATCATCACCTGGATTGCTGGCCAGGCCCTGCTGAATATCGCCATGGTGGTGGGGCTTATGCCCGTCATCGGTGTGCCCCTGCCCTTTATCTCGGCTGGCGGTTCGGCGCTGGTGTCCTCCCTGGTCGGTATTGGTATCCTCATTGCATTTGCCCGCCAGACCCCCCTTAACCCGATTGTGGGGGAGCGCACCGGTATTGCCAACAGTAAGATGCAAAAGGACGCCGCCCGCCGGCTGGCCCTGGGCCGCATCGCTGAGCGGGAGCAAGCCGTCATCGCCGCAGACCCCGACGGTATCGGCTGGACCCTGGAAAAACTCACTACCCGCCTAGGAGCCCTAGTGGACGGACGCAGCCCCGCCCGTCCGTCGGCCTCCTCGCCTCACCGGGCACCGGCAGGTACCCGTACTGTGCGCCCCTCGGCTGCTACCGCCCGTCCGTCCGCTCAGACGATTCGCCGGTCAGCGCCTCTTTCCGCTGAAGCCAGCGCCGAAGCTGCAATGGCCCGTCGCTCGAGCTCAGTTAGCGGGGCCCGGCCCTCGGCGAGCATCCAGCAGGCCCATACCCGAACCACCTCAGTCCAGACTCAGCCGGTAGGCCGTCCTGCTGTCCAGAGTCCTGCGACTCAGGGAGCTGCGAGCCGCAGTTCCGTCGCTCAACCGGCTGCTAGCGCCATGCGACCTGCTGTAGCGCAGGCCGCAGGGGCTCAAAGCACCGAGCCTGGCCAGCGCGCCCCTCAGGAGCAGAAACTGCCCGCTGGCCTGCGCACTATCCGCAAGGCCCGCAAGCGGCCAGAGGAGCGCTCAGAGGGGTAAGCTGGCTCACTGCCCCCGTCCTCAAGGTGTGCCTGTGGCCCAATCCGCGTAAACTAAGGGGCGAAACAGAACACCAAGGGAGTGAAACCTGATGACCCACGCACCCACTGTCGTGCTCGCAGGCGGCGGCACAGCCGGGCATATCAACCCTATGCTGGCCATTGCCCGAGCCCTCCAGGAGCGCGAGCCCGACGTCACCATCATGACCGTCGGCACCGAAAACAGCATGGAGGCCCGGCTGGTACCGGCGGCGGGCTTTGACATCAGCTTTATCCCTAAGGTTCCCTTTCCCCGCCGCCCCAACCTTGATGCGCTCAAGTTCCCCGGGCGCTTCCGGGCCTCGCTCAAGCAGGCCGAGAAGATTCTGACCGATACAGGGGCGGATGTGCTGGTAGGTGTAGGCGGCTACGTCTGCACCCCCATGTACCTAGCAGCCCACAAGCTAGGGGTGCCCGTGGTGATTCACGAGGCTAATGCTAAGCCAGGACTTGCCAATAAGGTGGGTGCCAAGAAGGCTGCCCTGGTAGCTACGGCTTTTCCCGATACCCCCATTTCAGGGGCCCGTACCGTAGGCATGCCCATGCGCCAGAACATCGCCGACCTCGACCGCGCCACCGAGCAGGCTGCGGCTAGAGAGCGTCTGGGGCTAGACCCAGATATGCCTACCCTGGTAGTGACAGGCGGTTCTCTTGGAGCTTTGAGCCTCAACCGGGCCGTTGCCGAGATTATCGATGAAATTGCCCCGGCTGGCTACCAGCTGCTGCACATCACCGGCCGCGATAAGGCGGTTAAGGACGACGCCGGCCAGCTCCGCTCCGCCCCCGGCTACCAGCAGGTTGAGTTCATCACCTCAATGGAAGATGTCTATGCGGCCGCTGATCTGATGGTTGTGCGCTCTGGCGCAGCCACGGTCAGCGAAGTTGCTGCCGTGGGTCTACCTGCCATCTTTGTTCCACTGCCCATCGGCAATGGTGAACAGGCTCTCAACGCCCGCTCCCTGGTCGCTGCCGGG
>JAXDRN010000032.1:0-13294 GCA_034090985.1 Rothia sp. (in: high G+C Gram-positive bacteria)
GGTGCCGTCTTCGGTGACAACCCGGTAGTGCACGTTGGGTGTGGTGGAGATGAGGTCCAGCCCAAACTCGCGCTGCAGACGGTCGCGGGTGATCTCCATGTGGAGGAGGCCGAGGAAGCCACAGCGGAAGCCGAAGCCCAGAGCTGCAGAGGTCTCAGGCTCGTAAATGAGGGCAGCATCGTTGAGCTGCAGCTTATCGAGGGCATCGCGCAGGGCCGGGTAGTCAGAGCCGTCAATGGGGAAGAGACCCGAAAAGACCATGGGCTTGGGATCTTCGTAGCCGCCTAGTTCCTCTTGGGCAGGATGGTGGGCCCCGGTGACGGTATCGCCCACACGGGAGAGGCGAACATCCTTCACACCGGTAATGAGGTAGCCTACTTCACCAACGCTGAGGCCATCGGTGGGCTTAGGCTCAGGGGAAATCACACCGATTTCAAGCAGATCATGCTCAGCGCCGGTAGACATCATCTTAATTTTCTGGCGGGGCTGTAGCTTGCCGTCTACGACCCGAACGTAGGTAACAACACCCCGGTAGGAGTCGTAGACCGAGTCAAAAATCATGGCCCTAGCCGGAGCATCAGCCTGTCCCTGCGGGGCGGGCAGGAGCTCAACGATCCGGTCAAGGAGCTCAGGAACGCCCTCACCGGTTTTACCTGACACCCGCAGGACCTCTTCTGGTTCAACCCCGATCAGGTGGGCTAGTTCTTCGGCGTACTTATCGGGCTGGGCAGCTGGCAGGTCAATCTTATTGAGCACAGGAATAATCGTTAGATCATTTTCCATGGCCAAATAGAGGTTGGCTAGGGTCTGGGCCTCAATGCCCTGGGCAGCATCAACCAGCAGCAGGGCACCTTCACAGGCTGCTAGGGACCGGGAGACTTCGTAGGTGAAGTCAACGTGGCCGGGGGTGTCGATCATGTTCAAGGCGTAATTGACCCCATCAACCTCCCAGGGCATACGAACGGCCTGGGACTTGATGGTGATGCCCCGCTCCCGTTCAATATCCATCCGGTCCAGGTACTGGGCCTTCATCTCTCGGGGGGTCACAACACCAGTAGCCTGAAGCATCCGGTCAGCTAGGGTGGACTTACCGTGATCGATATGGGCAATAATGCAAAAATTGCGGATGACCGACGGGTCAGTTGCTGAGGGTTTGGGCGGGTTAGTCGCCAAGGGTGACACCTGGTTTTGTCCTTTCACGACCTGCCCAGCTGGCCCCGCTGGGGGCGCCGGTTCAGTCAGTAGACACTACAAATCAATTAATCAGTTTCTCACATCTGGCCGGTGCGTGTCTGCCTGCACGCCGCAAGGAGAGGGGGATTATTCTAGGGAGCATGAAAATCAATTTGCGCACCATCAGTCAGGCCCTAGATCTGGGACAGAAAATCTATAGGGAGTGGAATAGATACCAGAGCAAGAAAAATCAGCAGCAGGCCAAGAACCGCCCCACTGCTCATCAGCAATCAGCCCCAAGGTCTTCTGCCCCAAGCTCCTCAGGTCAAGAGCGTTTCGGTAACTTCTCAGCCGGTTCTTCTAGCAGCACCCAGGCTGGAACTGGCTCTAGCCAGAGGCAGGCACCACCATCTAACCCTTACGCTACGGGCTACCCTGCTGGCTTTGGTCAGGCAGGGTCATCATCTCCTGCAGCAGGTAGCTGGCAGGCCGGTGGCTACCCGGGTGACTACCGGGGCAGGGTTGATTTTTCCTACTCCCCCTCCCTGGATGGGGAGGCTGACCCCGGTGAAGTGGTCTGGGCCTGGGTTCCCTTTGAAGAGGACTACAGCCAGGGTAAGGACCGGCCAGTTTTGGTGGTTGGCCATGCCGGGCCCTACCTCTTGGGCCTGATGCTAACGAGCAAGGATCACAACAACAGCCGAGCCCAGGACCCTAACTACCTGGATATTGGTAGCGGGGTTTGGGATCCAGAGGGGCGAGATTCAGAGGTTAAGCTCAACCGGGTGATCCAGCTCAACCCCCAGGGAATCCGTCGGGAAGGGGCCATTATGGACCGCTCCACCTTTGACTACATTGCCCAGGCCTTCCGCCAGGCCTAGAGGGGTAAAATGTAGCCTTAATCTCTTCTCAGCCGGACTTTCTTGCTGGTAGAGTTAATGCTTGTGTGTCCGATGGTCATCGGGCACTGCTGACTGGTTGCCATAGGCATCCCCACGCCGCTCAGTCGATGACCGGTCAGCGCAGCCCTCACCGACCAATTAGACAAAAACAGAAAGTTTTTAATCGTGGCTAACATTAAGTCCCAGAAGAAGCGCATCCTCACCAACGAGAAGGCTCGCCTGCGTAACAACGCTATCAAGTCTGATCTGAAGACCTCTATCCGTAAGGTCAACGAGGCAGTTGAAGCTCAGAACGTTGAGGCAGCAACTGCAGCTCTTCGTGTTGCAAACCGCAAGCTGGACAAGGCTGTTTCTAAGGGTGTTCTACACAAGAAGAACGCAGCTAACAAGAAGTCCGGCCTGACCGTTCTTGTCAACAAGCTTTCCTAAGTTCTGAAAATCCGGCCCCTCTAGCCGGTGTCTAAGAGCGAAGTGAATCTGGCCCCCGGCTCCATTTGAGCCGGGGGCCAGAGCTTTTAAGCCTTCCTGCTCCTGCTAGGAGCCAGCCCGCAGGCGGGAAATAGCCAGCACTGCCCTCTCTAGGGGGTATAAGGCATCTAGGTTCTCCCCCTTGAGCTGGGCATCAGCCTCAGAGAGCAGGGATATGATCTTCACCAGATCCTCAGCTCGAATCCGCCGGGCCTCCCGCTGGGCTGACTCAACCTGCCAGGCTGCTAATTTCAGCTCAGCAGCTAAAAGCTGGCTGCCTTCAGTCCTGCCATGCACCCTAGCAATAGTGCGCACCTTAGAAGCAAGGGCCCCCAGGAGGGCTAGGGGATCATTGCCTGAATCGATCGCCTGCCTCAGTAGCTTAATGGCCTGCCTACTCTGCCCGGCAAGGGCAGCATCAGCTACCTTGAAGGCTGTTACCTCTGCCCGGCCGCCAAAGAAACGGTCTACGATGTCAAGGCTGATGGGCCCCGGCTGGTCACTAGCTAGCTGGTCGATAGCTGAGGCAAGTTCAGCTAGATCACTGCTTGCCAGGGCCAGGGCCTCAAGGGCTGGGCGGTCAATGGGGTGGCGGCGGGCCTTGAACTCCTGGCTAATAAAATCAATCCGGTCTCGTTCATTTTTCAGGCTCTTACACTCCACCAGGGGGTAGCGGCCCTTAAGGGCGGTCAGAAGCTTCTTGCCCCGGTTCCCGCCGCTGTGTCGAAGGATCAGCAGGGTCCGGTCTGCTGGCGCATCGAGGTAGGCAAGGGCGTCGGTGAGGAAGGCCTCAGACATAGAAGAAAGCTGCCCAACCTCAATGACCTTAGGCTCATCGAAGAGGGAGGGACTAGTGAGCAGGGCCAGCTGCCCAGCCTGGTAGTCCTTTGCTGATAGTTCACTGAGCTCAAAGCTGCCTTCTGCCTGGGCGAACTGGGCCTTGAGCTGTTGTTGGGCCCGGGAGGCAAAGTAGTCTTCTGGTCCGTAGAGCAGGACCAGAGGGGCAAGGGGGACCTTCCGCCAGCTATAGGCTGAAGAGGATGAAGAGTGGGTTGAGCGTGCCATGGGCCTCCTTGAATTCTGCCCTTCTATCTTTACAGATTTCACCCATTTGTGCAGGTTTGACCACCCCTACTTCCCTTCAGGGCCACCCCCTCTTCAGTCTGGTAAAGGGCCAGATGCCCACCCTGGTCTGTTCTACAGACCGGAACCTTCTGCTGCTGAAGGGCCTGAAGGATTTCCTGGTGGGGGTGGCCAAAGCTGTTAGCTGCCCCCACCGGAATCAGGGCCAGCTGAGCTTTGCTTGCCAGAATAATCTCTTGCCCGCCGCTGGCTGACCCGTGGTGGGGAACCTTCAAAACCTGGGCCTCTAAGTTCTGGCCGGCAGCGATGAGCCTGCCAGCGCCCTCTTCTTCTAGGTCACCGGTAGATAGGACTGTCAGCCAGCCCCCGCCACTTAAGGGCAGGGTCCAGTGGATCACCAGTGAGCTGTTGTTAATCCAGCTGCTAGAGCCCACCTGCCCAGGTAGAGAAGGGGAATCTAGTGGAGGCCAGAGCAGGCGGAGGCGGGGCGGCCTGCCCTGCTCCTGCAAGGTAAACTCCTTGGCCCCTTGCCCAGCAGCTAGCTGTCTGCCCTCTACGCCCAGAAGCTCAAGTTTGATCCCAGGGTGGGCTTCTAGGATTCGGGCCTCAGCAGCAGGTAACTGACCTAGAAAGTGAGGGGACAGGTAAAGCGGCCCCTGGTAGGAGCCTATGAGTCCTTCAGAATCGAGCAGTTCTATCAGGGCCCCGTAATGATCCCGGTGGGCATGGGTGATAAAGATGGCCTCTAGTTCCCTGACCCCAGCCCATTTGAGGCAGTCCTCTAGCTTCTGGGCCTCTTGACCGCTATCTATCAGATAGGCCCGATCTGGGCCGCTTCTGACCAGGTGGGCATCTCCCTGGCCAACATCGCAGCTAATCCAGGCCCAGCCCTCTGGGGCTAGGGAAGACCTGCTCAGCTGCCCTGTCAGAATCAGAAGGAGAAGCAGACACAGCCAGAGGTAGGCTAGGGCCCTGGGCAGAGATCTTCTGATGGATCTTAGGCTAGGGGGCATCTGCTAGACCGCCCTTCTGAGCCTGCTGGTCCCTGCCAAGGTCCCTGCTGAAGGAGCTGGGCCGGTGCAGCCTAGCATCCATAGAGCAGATCAAAAAGGATAGGCCTAGGACCAGCAGGAGCATGACCAGCAGGGGCAGGGGGCCAGCAGCTAGGGTCAGCTGGCTGGCAGGAAGGGCAGAAACCCAGCTAGCTAAATCCAGCAGCAGGCCAGTAGGCCAGGAGCCTAGAAGCAGCAGTAGATCAAGCAGGGGGCCTGGGGCTGAAAGGGCTGAGAGCAGGAAAAAGAGCAAACCGCAGACCGTGATGGGAGCAACTAAGGGGGCAGCTAAAAGGTTAGCCAGCACCGTATAGGGGTAGACCTGCTGATTCAAAAGAAGCAGAAGAGGAGCGGTCCATAAACTCGCAGCTAGGGGCAGGGCCAGAAAGTCTGAAAGGGTCAGAGGCAGCAGGTGGCTGATTAGGCGGCTGAGGGCAGGGGCTAGAATCAGCAGGGATGAGGTTGCTAGAAGAGAGAGAATAAAACCAATATCGCTAGCTAGCCTAGGCTGCCAGAAGAGCAGCAGGAGCAGGCTACTGGAGAGCATAGCTAGTCGGTAGTGGCCAAAGCCTCCCAGCAAGCCAATCGTCCCTAAGAGGCCCATAGCCCAGGCCCGCAGTACCGAACCGTCAAAGCCCACCAGATAAACATAGATCCCCGTTGCCAGCAGGGCTAGCAGCAGCAGGGGCCGGGGTGACCAGCCGCTTACTCTCTGGGCTAAGCGGTAGACCAGAAGAAAGATCAGGCTAATGTTAGCCCCAGAGACTGCTGTTAGATGGGTTAGGCCAGCTGTTTTGAGCTGCTGGCGGGCCTGCTGGCTCAGCTGTGAGTCATCCCCATAGGCCATCCCCAGCAAAAGGCCGGTTCGGTCAGGGCCAATTCTGTGCAGGCTAGCAGCCCGTACCGCCTCCTTGAGCTGCTGGCGGGCTTCAGGGCGACCCTGACTACTCTCTTGGAGGTAAACCTTGCCCTTTAAGACCAGGGTGGAGCCCCTGGACTCTAAGGTCCCTACCCCCTGAACCTGCTGGCCGGCCTCAAGGGGACGGTCCTGGTAGATAATCAAGGGCCGCTTTAGCTCCCAGCTCTTTCCAGCAGCTGACAGGGACTGAAGTTCTAGCTCTAGCCTGTACCCCCAGCTAGCCGGTTCAGGCTCAAGGACCCTGCCAGCAACCCGCACAGACTGGCCCCCTAGTTCCTTGAGCAGAACCTGCTCCCCCAGGTAGCCAGAGAAAGCCAGGAGCAGAAACTGGCAGGCAGAAAGTAGAAAAACCAGGTAGCCTGCCGCCAGTCCCTCAGTGATGTGGCGAGCTAGGGACCCGCTAGCCCAGCGGCCCAGCAGCTCAAGGACTAGCAGGATGAGAAGGGCCCCTAGCCCCACTGCAAGCAGGGCTCCTAGGGCAGCCTGGTTAATGAGGAAGGTCACCAGCCAGAGGCCAAGGGCGGCTGGTAGCAGCCTAAGATCAAGTAAGAGGGGTAAGGAGCGCCGATGTTCAGCCCTCTTCAGTTCAGAGGCCCACCTGGCCCTTAGTCCTCTGGTCAGCTGGCTCATAGGGTTACCAGGGGCCGGATAGCCTCTAGGGTTGCCGGGCCGATTCCCGGCACCTGCTCCAGTTCATCCAGGCTTTTAAAGCCTCCATGCTCCTGCCGCCACTGAATAATAGCCCCAGCAGTAACCGGCCCCACCTTAGGTAGGGTTTGGAGTTGCTCGGCGCTGGCCTGATTAATATTGACCAAGCTGCCAGTTGCAGGCCCTGAAGGAGACCCCAGCTGGCCAGCAGGCCCATCCCCTAGCTGCTCCCCCAGGGCTGGCAGGTAGATAAACTGCCCGTCGCTGAGCATGGCAGCCTGATTGATAGCTGCTAGATCCGCCCCCTCTAGGGGGCCACCTGCGGCCTCAAGAGCCTGATGAACCCGGCTCCCTTCCTCTAGCTCATATACCCCAGGCTGCTGCACAGACCCAGCAACATGAACCACCAGCAGCTGCCCAGAGGCCGGCTGCTGGCTCAAGGCTAAGGGGCTTGGGGTCGGATAAGCCTCAGAGGAGGATGCAAGCGGTTGAGGATCAGACGACAGAAGAAGCTGCTGGGATGAGAAGAGGGGCAGAAGAAACTGCCAGACTAAAAAAGCAGATAGGGCCAGGGCAAGTAGATAGAGAAAGCCGGTAGGTACCTTCCAGCGCACCAGGGACCGGTGAGGGTCGGCTAGGGCCTGCCTATCTGCCTGACGGGCAAGGACTTCTTCTAGTAGCTGCCTATGCCGGGGCCTGTAGCTGCCCCTTTCCTCCTGCTCACTCATAGCCCTCAGCCTAGGGTCCCAAGCAAAGAAAGCGCTGCTGAGCAGAAGGCTGTGGACAAAGAAAAGGCCAAAAATAGGGCCAGCCTACATGCAAAAGCTGAAACTAGGTCAGATTATGACAAACCCTACCCACCTGCCCGTCCACAGGCTCTCTTCAGTCCACAGGTTCTCTTCAGTCCACAGCATGAGCCGCCCCAGGCAAAAGCCAGCCTAGAAGCAGGTGAAAATGAACCCAAAAAACTAAGCTAAAGCACAACAGTAGCCAGGGCCCCCAGCCCGGCATGGGCAGAAAGCACCGGAGGCAGGGGGCAAACCCTAGCCCCAGCAGCAGCAGGGCCCAGGGAAGCCTTAAAATCTAAGGCCTGCTCCAGATTGCCCGAATACTGCACAGCAACCACCTGACCGGCAGGGGCCGAATCCATCAGCCCCTCCAAGCCCCAAGCCCCCCAACCAGCAGCCCGGTGAGCGGCAGCGGTCTGCAAGGTAATATCCCGCAACCGCTCAATAGCCCGGCCAGTAGTTCGTGGCCGCTCCAGGTAGGTCAGCCGCCCCTCAGCAATGCTAGCTACAGGCCTAATCTGAAACATCTGCCCCACCATAGCCAGGGCAGGGTGAACCCTACCGCCCCGCTTGAGGGCATCTAAGGTTGGAATAAAAAAGAAAAGATCAGCAGCAGAAGAAAGCCTGCGGGCCAGATCAGCGGCCTCAGTAAGATCCTCAAGAGACTCTAAAATCCTATGAAGCTGAAGCAGCACCTCCCCTAAGGCCAGGGCCAGAGTCTGCGAATCAACAACAGCAACCGGAATGCTCACCATTCCAGCAGCCAGACGGGCAGCATCATAGGTACCAGAAAGAGCCGCCGACATGTGAACCGACAGCACAGCAGAAAAGCCCTGATCAGCTAGACCCTGATAGAGGTCAGCTAGGGCACCAGGAGCAGCCCCCGAGGTTGAAACCTGCTGGCCCTGCACATGAGCCATAGCAATAGCCTCATCCACCTGCCGACCAGGCAGAGCAGCAAGGGGCTGATCAGCAACCCGAACCGGCAGATCAATCAGGGCAAAACCGCCAGCTGCCTCAAGGGCCTGAAGGCATTCAGCAGGAAGAGAGGAAGCAGAGTCTGTCACAAGAGCAATAGAACGCACCCCACCCACTTTACCCGCCTAGAGCCAGCAGACAAAGACCCCCAGCCTAGGCAGACAAAGACAAGAGGGGGCTTCCCCCTCAGCAGGAAGGAAGCCCCCTCAAAGAAAAAACTAGATCACAATATTGACCAGCTTAGGTGCCCTCACAATCACCTTACGAATCTGAGCACCAGCAAGTGAGCGCTGAACCTGCTCAGAGGCCAAGGCCAGGGCCTGAAGATCATCCTCAGAAATGTCCTGAGGAACATCCAGCCGGTCCTTAACCTTACCCTTGACCTGCACAATAGCGGTCACAGTATCATCAACCAGCTGGGCCGGATCCACCGTGGGCCAACCGGCAGTCAGCACCGGGCTTTCGTGCCCCAGCAGATGCCAGGCATCCTCAGCGGTGTAGGGAGCATAGAGGGAGAGCAGAATAGCAATAGCCTCAGCAGCCTCACGGACCGCCGGATCAGCAGCACCGGCACCAGAGTCAATGACCTTACGGGTGGCGTTCACCAGCTCCATCGTCCTAGCAACAGCAACATTGAACTTGCCGTTTTCAACCAGGCCGTCAACCTCATGAACAGTGCGGTGAACCAGCTTATGCAGGCCAGCATCCCCACTGGCACCGTCTACCCCAACCTCACTGCTCACATCCTGGGCAACCCGCCAGGCCCGGGCCAGGAACTTCTGCATACCGGCCGGGGAAACATCAGCCCAGTCAACATCATCCTCAGGCGGAGAGGCAAAGACCATAACAGTCCGCACCGCATCCACACCGAACTTATCAAGCTGCTGGCCCAGATCCACACCATTGCCCAGGGACTTAGACATAGCCTTACCCTGGTTAAGCACCTGCCCCTGATTCATCAGGGCCTTAAAGGGCTCAGAGTGCTCAATCAGGCCCAGGTCACGGATCACCTTGGTGAAGAAGCGGGCATAGAGCAGGTGCAAAATCGCATGCTCAACACCGCCCACATACATATCAACCTGGTTCCACTTCTTCATCTGCTCAGGGTCAAAGACAGCCTGATCAAAGTTGGGTGAGACGTAACGCAGGAAGTACCAGGAGGAATCCACAAAGGTATCCATAGTATCTGAATCCCGCTTGGCCTCCTTGCCACAGACCGGGCAGGGCACTGTGTTCCAGTCAGTAGCAGCAGCCAGAGGAGACTGGCCCTTAGGGGCAAGGTCCTCACCGGCCAGGTTATCGGGCAGTAAGACCGGCAGCTGCTCTTCGGGAACCAGCTGCTCGCCGTGCTCTTCACAGTGAATCACAGGAATAGGGCAACCCCAGAAGCGCTGGCGGGAGAGCAGCCAGTCCCGCAGGCGGAAGTTCACCTTGCCAGTACCCACACCCTTTTCTTCCAGCAGCTCAATAGCCTTAGCAATGCCCTCAGCCTTATCCAGGCCATCTAAGGGGCCAGAGTTGATGTGCACCCCATCCCCAGTAGTTGCAATACCGGTTTCAGCAGGGTCCTCCTCACCGGTATCAAGGACGGTAATGACCGGAATATCGAACTTCCGGGCAAAATCCAGGTCGCGCTGATCATGGGCGGGAACAGCCATCAGGGCACCGGTACCGTAGTCAGCCAGGGCGTAGTCAGAAGCCCAGAGGGGCAACCTATCACCGGTCAGAGGGTTAATGGCGTACCGGCCCAGGAAGACACCGGTCTTCTCCCGGTCAGTAGACTGCCGATCAATATCAGAAAGAACCTTAATATCTTCCCGGTAGGCCTCAAGGGCAGCCCGCTGCTCATCAGTAACCAGCTCCAGGGCCAAATCGGCATCAGCAGCCACAATAAAGAAGGTAGCGCCGTAGAGGGTATCAGGCCGAGTGGTGAAAACGTCTACAGTGGTAGCGGGCTTATCGCCAGCTGCCTCAACCTCAAAGGTAACCTCTGCACCCTCAGAGCGGCCAATCCAGTTCCGCTGCATAGCCAAAACCCGATCAGGCCAGTGCCCCTCAAGCTCCTTCATATCATCAAGAAGTTCCTGGGCGTAGTCAGTAATCTTGAAATACCACTGGTTCAGGGACTTCTTGGTCACAGGGGTATGGCAGCGCTCGCATTCACCGTTGACAACCTGCTCATTGGCCAGCACGGTCTGGTCCTTGGGGCACCAGTTGACCTGGGAGTACTTACGGTAGGCTAGGCCCTTCTTGTAGAACTGCTGGAAGAGCCACTGGGTCCACCTGTAGTACTCGGGGTCTGAGGTGTGCAGACGGCGGGACCAGTCAGTCATGATTCCGTAGCGTTTGAAGGAACCTGCCTGGGTCTCAATGTTCTTGTAGGTCCACTCCTTAGGGTGGGTGTTGTTCTTAATGGCTGCGTTTTCTGCTGGCAGGCCGAAAGAATCCCAACCAATGGGGTGAAGAACGTCAAAGCCCTTCTGCTTCCAGAAGCGGGCCGTTACATCGCCAATAGCAAAGGCCTCAGCGTGACCCATATGAAGGTCACCGGAGGGGTAGGGGAACATGTCCGCTACATAGCGGGTTTCCTTGCCTTCTTCATGGGTGGGTTCAAAAACCTTAGTTTCTTCCCAGTAGGGTTGCCACTTAGCTTCCATGGAGCGGAAGTCCCAGCTGGTTTCTTTCTGTTCGGTAGGCTCTACCTCAGCAGTCACCGTGTTTCCTGTCTGTCGAATGCAATATCTATGGCCTGCCTGGGGCAGTTCGGCCAAAGGTCCTAGATTGTTCCCCTATAGTCTACCGTGCCTGAGTAGCTGCCTGCTCCCCCGGGCCCAGCGCTTGAGCCGACAGGCTCACCCGCCTTCTTGGCCCAGCGTCAGCGCCTAGAAGGCGGTAGAGTGGACTAGAGTAACCTGACCCCTTCTAAGGAAGTAGAGCATGGCCAGTTCCCTTCCCCCCCAAGCAGTATTTGAACCTGCCCCCTCACCCTATCCAAGCGGTCGCCTCTACGAAGGCCAGCTACTGGGTAGCCGCTGCCGCTGGTGGGTCTACGGCCAGGAAGAGGCCGACCCCCTGCTACTCATCCACGGTTTTAGGGGGGATCATCACGGCCTAGAACTCATAGCTGCCGGTCTGGCTGACTATTGCCTTTATATCCCTGACCTACCCAGCTTTGGCCGCAGTGAGCCCCTAGAGGGGATCCAGCATTCAATCTCAAGCTACGCCTCTTGGATCCTTGCCTTTATTGACCAGGTCATCCGGCAACCTGTCCACCTGGTCGGCCACTCCTTTGGATCCATTATTTCCTCCTATGCTGCCCTGGCCCGTCCCCAGCTGGTTAGCCAGCTCAGTCTTATCAACCCCATCTGCCAGCCAGCCCTAGAAGGAGACCAGCGGCTAGCTAGCCTGCTGGCCCAGGCCTACTATGGGCTGGGGGCCCTGCTGCCAGGCCGGCTGGGCTTTGTCCTGCTGCGCTCACCCCTCATTACCCGGCTTACGAGCGAGTTTATGATGAAAACCCCAGATCCGGCCCTGCGTAGCTTCATCAACGGCCAGCACCTGGCCTACTTTGGTGCCTTTAGCAACCGGCAGGCCCTGCTAGAAACCTACCAGGCCTCTATCAGCCATACGGCAGCAGACTACACTCCAGCCCTGCCCCAGCCGGTTCAGCTCCTTGCCGCCGAACGAGATGACCTAGGCAGCTTAGACCTTCAACAAAAGATGGCCAGCCAGCTACAGTTGGGTAGGTTAGATATCATTCCTGAGGTGGGCCACCTGATTCACTACGAAACTCCCCTGCGGGCAGCTGCCCTGATCGCTGACTTTCACCAGGAGTACAGCAGCTAATGAGACTCTTTATTGATGCCCGTTACACCCGCCTGGGCCACCATGATGGCATTAGCCGCTACACAGCCTCCCTCCTAGAGGCCCTGCAGGCCCTGCAGGCTGAAGGCCACCCCCAGCTGCCCGACACCTTTGATTTGGCCATGCTCATTAGCGACCCCAGGCAGCTAGCTAATCTGCCCCAGCTGCCCTACTATCAGATCAGCTCCCCCACCTCTGCCCTTGAACCTAGGGTCTGCCAGCTCATTAACCGCTACCAGCCTGATCTGGTCTTCTCCCCCATGCAAACCATAGGTCTAGGTGGTCTAGGGCGGAACTTTAAACTAATCCTTACCCTTCACGATCTGATCTACTACCGCCACCCCACACCCCCGGGCTTCCTTCCCCTGCCCATCAGGTTAGGGTGGAGGGCCTTCCACCAGACCTACTGGCCCCAGCGTTACTTGCTGAACCGGGCCGATGCTGTTGCCACGGTCTCTCAGACAACAGCCGGACTGATCCAGGCCCAGCAGCTCACTGACCGCCCCCTACTGCTGGTGCCCAATGCCCCAGCCCAGCAGCTGACAACCAGTAGCCTACAGCCAGCTTCTGAAAGGACCAGTAGAGGCCTACTTTATATGGGTTCCTTCATGCCCTATAAGAGGGTTGAGACCCTGATTCAGGCCATGAAGTTCCTCCCCGCTTACCGGCTGCACCTGCTCTCTAAGGCCGCCCCGGCCCGGCTAGCTGAGCTTCAAGCTATCGCCGGTGAGTCGGTGATCTTCCACCAGGGGGTCAGTGAAGCTGACTACCGGCAGCTGCTTTCTACTTCTGCTGCCCTGCTGACGGCCTCTTTAGATGAGGGCTACGGCCTGCCGGTCGTTGAGGCCCAGGCTGCTGGCTGCCCGGTTATTCTGTCTGATATTCCTATTTTTCGGGAGATTGCCCCTAGCGGCCTGTTCGCCAGCCCAGATTCAGCCTTCTCCTTTGCCCAGGCTGTTCTATCCCTAGAAGACCCGCAGGTTCGTCAGACTGCTATTGAGGGCGGCCTGAAGGATATTCGTCGCTTTAGCTGGCGGCAGAGCGCCCTGAGTCTGCTAGCCGGTGCCCAGCAGGTGCTGGACCAGGATTAAAGAATATCCAGCCCATCACAGCGAATCTGGACCGGTTCGCCCCGGCGTAGGGCAGCCTGAGAAGCCTTAACAGCCCGCAGGTGGTGGGTGAAGGTCTGGGCCCGACTATAGCTAAAGAGGAAGATGGCCCGGTAGAGAGGTTCTTGGCTCTTGCCCTCAAAATAGCCGCTGCTATCTTCAAGGGGAACAGGGCCTAGCTGGCGAACATCAGCCGGGATGTCGAGGGCTGCCAGGAAGGCTGCAACCCCCTCCTGGCTGCCGGTGATGGCAGCTGACCGGCTGGCAGGGGGAAGACCTGTTGCGTAGCGTTCATCCAGTTCCCAGCTGG